>NZ_JBEYVO010000041.1:0-107307 GCF_040644055.1 Streptomyces sp. NPDC047043 | reverse complement strand
AGTAGCAGGGGTCCCGTTTCCCATGCTGTTCAGCGCGGCACCACGGCCGATGATCAAGTTGACGCACGACCTCACGGCTTAACTACGCGGCATTGGCCGTGAACGACCGGGCTTGTTCCCCGCTCAGGCGGTGGCCAGGTCGGGCATGTTGGCGAACACCCACGCCGTGGTCCCGCGTGTGGCGATGTCGGCCCCGGCGACGTGGTCGGCCGGCCCAGCGAGGCCGCACCGACGACAGTGGAAGTGCTCCCGGGTGCGCCGGTTGGTGCGCTCGGTGTGGCCGCGGACTGGGCGCGGCGCCGTCGTGGGAGCTCTACCGAGCGATGGGCGGCGCCCCGCGCCACCAGGTTGAAGCGCCCGGGACGCCCGGTTCTCACAGGTATTGATTACCTGTTCCTTATCGTCCGCAACCGACAATCACAGCAAGGCGTGGCATGGGGATGCCGGTGCCGTGGCCGATGGGAGCGAGCAGTGACGCACGAGTCGGACGACTGGGAAGTGATGCAGGGCCCGGGCGGGGCGGACCGTACGCCGGAGCCCGCCTGGGACAAGGTCTGGCGGCGGCGCTCGAACCGGGCGCGCGCGGTGATCGCGGCGACCACGGTCGCCGTCCTGGCCCTCGGCGGCACCGTCGCCTACGCCGCGACCTCGGGCGGTTCCAGCGGGAGCGCGACGCCCTCGGCGTCCGGGTCCGCGTCGCCGGACAAGCCGGGTGGTGGCCGGCACGGCGGCCACTGGTTCGACTTCGGCGGCATGGGCGTGCACGGCGAGTCGACGGTGAAGGACCAGGACACCGGCAAGTGGGTGATACGGGTCTGGCAGCGCGGCACGGTCGAGAAGGTCGACGGCGACCAGGTCACCGTCAAGAGCGAGGACGGCGCCGAGTGGACGTGGGCCGTCAACTCGGACACCACCGTGCTGCACGACGGCACGAAGTCCTCCGGAACCGGTGACCTGAAGAAGGACGAGACGGCCGTCCTGGTCGGCACCCGCTCGGACGACGACACCCGGACCGCGACGCGGGTCATCTCCGGGACCTCGGACAACAGGGATCCCGGCGGCTGGCGCGACGGCTTCCCGGGCGGCCACGGCCCCCGGGACTGGCGGATGCCCTCCCCGTCGACGAGCCCGTCGGGCAACGGCGCGACGACCTGACGGCCCGGCGGGCACCAGAGCCCTAAGGCCGATCAGGTCGGCCATGGGGAGCGGCTGTTGCAGCCCGACCAGGCGGTCCGCGACGCGGAGCTGAGCCCGCCGGCCGGCTACGGCCTCGTGCCGATCACCACATTGGCGTACAGCTCCTCGGAGACCGCCAGGCGGGCCTTGAGGCCGCTGGCGGTGAAGGCGTCGAGGGCGGCACGGGTCTGGCGTTCGCTCGTCTCGACCAGTACGCAGCCGCCCGGGGCGAGCCAGTGCGGTGCGTCGGCGGCGACCCGGCGCAGCACGTCGAGTCCGTCCGTGCCGCCGTCCAGCGCGACCAGGGGTTCGTGGTCCCGGGCCTCCGCGGGCAGGAGTCCGACCTGGTCGGTGGGGACGTACGGCACGTTGGCGGCGAGGATGTCGATCCTGCCGCGCAGGTCGTCGGGGAGCGCCGCGAACAGGTCGCCCGTGTGGACGTGACCGCCGAGGGCGGCGACGTTGCGGCGGGCGCAGCGCACGGCGGCCGGGTCGATGTCGGCGGCATGCAGCTCGACCTGGCCGAGCGCGGTGGCCAGGGCCGCGCCGACGGCGCCCGAGCCGCAGCACAGGTCGACCACGACGGATGCCGCCGGGGCCTGGGCGAGGGCCTGTTCGACCAGGAACTCGGTTCGGCGGCGGGGCACGAACACGCCGGGTTCCACGGCGATGCGCAGACCGTGGAACTCGGCCCAGCCGACGACGAGTTCGAGGGGCAGCCCGCCGACGCGGCGGTCCACCATGGCGGCCAGCTCCTGCGGTGTGCGGGCGGCAGAAAGTATCAACTGCGCCTCGTCCTCGGCGAAGACACAGCCCGCGGCACGCAGCGCGGCGACCACGGAATCATGGGAGGACGGCGATGAGGGCGAGGAAGAAGACGGGGAAAGCGGAGGCATGAAAGCGGAGAGCCTTTCGGTACTCGAAGGGCGCTCTCGCGGTCGCCTAGGACCGACGACCCGCATCGACTCGAGAAGAGAGCACCCGACCTGACACAGCGGTAATGGGTCTCACCTCCTCGGTCACGACGGCCGGAACATCCCCGGCCGGACGGCCACATTACCCCAACGGCCGTACGCCGACGCTCCAGCGGACCACCGCGAACAGCCTCGACCGCACTACAGTTGCGCTATGCAACTGAGTGAGGGAGGTCAGGTGGAAGCAGACGAGGCCGTGGAGACCATCCAGCGCGAGATGACGGTTTTCGCCCGCCGCGCCCGGGCCTCCGCGGGACGTATGCACCCCGAGCTGTCGCTGGTCTCGTACACGCTGCTCGGGCATCTGGAGGAGAGCGGCGGCGGCCGGGCCACCGATCTGGCGGCGCACTACGCGCTGGACAAGTCCACGGTCAGCCGCCAGGTGGCCGCCCTGGAGCGGGCCGACCTCATCGAGCGGCGTCTCGACCCGGACGACCACCGCGTCCAGGTCCTGCATCTGACCGAGGCCGGCCGCCGGATCCTCGCCCAGGTCACCGACAGTCGCCGGGCGGCCTTCCGGGAGCGGCTGGCGGGCTGGCCGGGGGAGGATCTGGCGCGGTTCGCCGACTATCTGGTGCGCTACAACTCGTGGGCGCGGCCCGAAGGCGACGCCCACGAGGATGCGTAGAAGAGTGCCTAGGAGACGGCCAACGGCCGTTCGTCCGTGAGGTGTTCGGGGACGCGGGCCGCCCCGAACACGGTGGTGCGGCGCAGCCGGAAGCCGAGGGACTCGTACAGGCGGATGGCGGTGGTGTTGCCGGCGCCGGTGTGCAGGAACGGGCTCTCGCCGCGTTCCCGGATGCCGTGGGCGACGGCGAGGATCAGCCGGGTCGCCAGGCCCGCACCGCGGAAGGCCGGGTCGGTGCAGACGGCGCTGATCTCGGTCCAGCCCGGCGGGTGCAGCCGCTCCCCCGCCATGGCGACGAGGACACCGTCCCGGCGTATGCCCAGATAGGTGCCGAGCTCGATGGTGCGGGCCTCGAACGGGCCGGGTCTGGCCCGGGCGACCAGGTCGAGCATCTCCGGCACGTCGGCGGGGCCCAGGCGGACGGCTTCCGGGTCCGGTGCGGTGGAGAGGCCGTCGTCGACGAGCTGCACGCCGTCGATCTGCAGGGTGATCTCCCAGTCGGCGGGGACCTCCCCGCGGAAGCCGGGCAGTGGCACCTCCGCGCCGGGACCCCACAGCGCCGCGAGGTCGGCCCAGTCCTGGGCGTCGGGCTCGTCGGGCAGTGCGAGCCACGGCGAGACGTCGAGCGGGTAGCGCAGCACCCTGCCGCGGCGCTCGGCGAAGTGCGCGTGCGGGCCGGTCAGGGAGGCGAGGGCGGGATTGTCGAGGATGTGGCTCATCCGGCGACCTCGATCACCGTCTTGCCGCGGGCGTGACCGTCCTCGACGGTGCGCAGCGCCTCGTCGGCCCGCTCCAGGGGGAAGGTCTGCGTCACGTGCGGGTCCAGGGCCCCGTCGACCACCAACTCGGCCACGGCTTCGAGGCGTTCGGAGGTGCGGACCCGGGCGACACGGGAGCCGCCCAGCTTCTCGACCACCTCGGGCTGCGCCCCGGCCGTGACGAGCTTCGTCCGGTCGGCGAGCAGCGTCGCCGCCTCCTCCAGGACATCGCCGCCCACCAGGTCGTACACGCCGTCGACGTCTCCCGGCACGCGCTCGGTCCAGCCCGGCCCGGACGGGACGTGTACGGCGCCGAGGGACTCGACGAAGTCCTTCTTGGCCGCGCTCGACAGCCCCAGGACGCGCAGACCGGCGGCGCGGGCGAGCTGCACGGCCGCGACCCCGACCCCGCCGCCCGCGCCGGTGACGAGCACGGTCGCGCCGGCCGGCAGGTCGAGCTGGCGGATCCCGTCGTACGCCGTCACGCCCGCCACGGGCAGGGTCGCCGCGTCGGCGAAGGACAGCGCGGCGGGCTTGTGGGCGATGAGGTCGACCGACAGCAGTGCGTACTCGGAGTACCCGCCGACGACGGGCCGGCCGAAGACCGCGTCCCCGGCGGCGAAGCCCTCGACGTCGTCGCCGACCTCTTCCACCACGCCGGAGACCTCGTTGCCGAAGTAGGCGGGGAACTCTCGCTCACCGGTCTCTCCGGGGCGCCGGTAGCCGGTGCGCTGCTTCCAGTCGACGGGGTTCACACCCGCGGCACGCACCGCGACCAGCACCTGACCGGGCCCGGGACTGGGCCGGTCCACGTCGACGAAGGCCTCGGCCTCCGGTCCGCCGTAGCGCGTGAAGACGTACGCCTTGGGCACTGCTCCCACTCTCCTTCGCTGTTGCCCGGTCACCGGTTGTAAGGGCCACCGGTCCCGCCATCAGTCGGCAAGTTGCCCGGGCGGGGCGCTATTCCCGGGGCTCGGGAGTGTTCATACGGCCTTAATGATCGCGGGGCGGCCCGGGAGCGGGGCAGGCCCGCCGGGCACGTACGGTTGAATGCGTAAGCAATCACTTCCGTCCCGCTGGATCCGCATGAACGTCACCCGAGGCTTCACCGGACGCACCCGCGTCCACAACCCGGGGCTGCCGCCCGGCCAGTACGACGCCGGCGACGACTGGCCCGTGCTGTCCGCGGAGGTCACGCCCGAACTGGCCCCCGCCGACTGGACCTTCCGCATCGACGGCCTGGTGGAGCGTCCGCAGACCTGGGACTGGGAGCAGGCGCACGCGCTGCCGTCCTCGGCGTACGAGGGCGACATCCACTGCGTGACGAGCTGGTCGAAGTTCGGCGTGCGGTTCGGGGGCGTGTCCCTGGACGCCTTCTTCGATGTGGTGCGACCCCATGGGTCCGCGACCCATGCCGTCGCCTACTCGCACACCGGCTACACCACCAACCTGCCCCTGGCCGACCTGACCGGCGGGCGGGCCTGGATCGCCTGGGAGTACGACGGGCAGCCGCTCTCCCCCGAGCACGGCGGACCCGCACGGCTGCTGGTGCCGCACCTGTACTTCTGGAAGAGCGCCAAGTGGATCGCGGGCATCCGGCTCCTGGACCGGGACGAGCCGGGGTTCTGGGAGCAGAACGGCTACCACGCGCGGGGCAACCCGTGGGAAGAGCAGCGGTACTCCGGTGACTGAGACCTTCACTCCCCCGTCCTTCACTCCCCCGTCCTTCACTCCCCCGACCCGGTTCGCCGTCCCCGGCCGCATCGCCGTGAGCAACCGGGCCGCCGCCGTGTGGCAGACCGCGACCCTCACCGAGATCCGGCGAGAGACGCCGCACGCCGCCACCTTCCGGTTCGCCGTGCCCGCCTGGGCGGGGCACCTGCCCGGCCAGCACCTGATGCTGCGGCTGACCGCCGAAGACGGCTATGTGGCGCAGCGCCACTACTCGATCGCGTCCGCACCCGACGATCCGGGGCACATCGAGCTGACCCTGGACCACGTGGCGGGCGGCGAGGTCTCGGGCTGGTTCCACACGATCGCCAAGCCCGGCGACGAGGTCGAGGTGCGCGGCCCGCTGAGCGGCTTCTTCGCCTGGCCGGGCGACCGGCCCGCGCTGCTGATCGGCGCCGGTTCGGGCGTCGTACCGCTGATGTCCATGGTGCGACACCACCGGGCACGCGGTCTCGACGTGCCGCTGCGGCTGCTGGTGTCCGCGCGCAGCCCCGAAGAGCTCATCTACGCGCGGGAGTTGGGCGCGGAGACGACGCCCGTGTTCACCCGCAGCGCGCCGGAGGGTGTGCCGGTGGGACGTATGGCGGCCGCACATGTGGCGCCGCTCCTGGCCGAGCAGCCGGCCGGTGGGTGGGAGGCCTATGTGTGCGGCTCGAACGCCTTCGCCGAGCACGCCTCGCGGCTGCTCGTCGAGGCCGGCCAGCCCGTGGACCGGATCCGCATCGAACGCTTCGGCTGACGGCCCGGTTCGCCCACCGCTTCCCGCACGACTCCCCTCGCGACGCGAAGACTTCGCAATGACCGATCTCCGATCCGCTGGGTAACCGATTTTTGTGGGCACTCGCGCGCATACGAGGTACGGAGGGACAATACGGATCGGACACGGTACGGCCCCTCCGGCTCCGGTGACGGCGAGGAGGTCGACATGCGAACCCGGGTGCGCGGCTGGCGCTGGCGGCGCAATCCGCTGCGGCGCCGGTCGGACGTGGTCGAGGCGTGGACGGCGCTGGCCGTCGCCCTCCTGCTGCTGGTGGGCGCGCCAGTGGCGGGGGCGATCGCGGGCTGGTGGGCCCATGACGAGGCGCGGGCCGTGGCGGCGGCCGAGCGCGCCGAGCGCCACCGGGTGCGGGCCGAGGTCGTGGGAAAGACTCCGGACATGCTGCCCTCGGTGCAGGGCGGCCAGCAGCACTCGTATCGCGTGAACGTCCGCTGGACGGATCCGGCCACCGGCCCGCACACCACGAAGACGCGTGTCCCGGCGGGCACCCGGCAGGGAGACACGGTCAACGTGTGGTTCGACTCCAAGGGCCGGATCGTCGGCCCGCCGCCGAGCGAGACCCAGATCTGGCAGCACGCCCTCACCATCGGCACCTGCGCGACGGGCGGCGCGGTCGCCCTGGTGCTCCTCGGCAACGCCGTCGTACGTCGCGTGTCCACCGGACACCGGCTCCGGGAGTGGGAACGGGACTGGGCCCGCACGGAGCCGGAGTGGACGCGGCGCCAGGCCGGTGGGACGTAGGCAGAAGGCGGGGCGGTGGTAACAGCCGCTGCTATGTGGCCCGTTGTATGCGCCGGGCGATCCGGCCGTGGTCCTTGAGCGCCTGAGTCAGACCCGGCAGGACTGGTTCGCCCCGGTCGACCAGGATCCGGCCGCCGACCACCGTGGTCCAGGCGCGGGCCGGGCCGCAGCGCAGCCAGGCCTCGACGGGATCGCTGAGCGCGCCCGCAAGCGCGACCTCGTGGAGGTCCCAGACGACCAGGTCGGCGCAGGCGCCCGGCCGCAGATGCCCCAGTTCCTCGGCGCGGCCGAGGCAGCGGGCCGAGCCGCGCGTCGCGATGTCCAGGGCGTCACGGGCGGTCATCGCGCCGGGTCCGCCACGGTAGCGGCCCAGCAGCAGGGCGTTGCGGGTCTCCATCCAGAGGGAGGCGTGGTCGGTGGAGGCGGAGCCGTCGCAGCCGATACCGACAGGCAGGCCGAGCTCCCGCATCTCCCTCACGCGTGCCGTGCCACCGCCGATGAGCATGTTGGAGCTGGGGCAGTGCGCAACGCCCACGCCCGCGGCCGCGAGCCGGGCGAGTTCGTCGTCGTTCGGGTAGATGCAGTGGGCGACCCAGGTCCGCTCGCTCATCCATCCGCAGTCCTCGAAGTACTCGACGGGCCGGCAGCCGTAGGTCTCGAGGCAGTAGGTGTCCTCGTCGTGGTCCTCGGCGAGGTGCGTGTGCAGACGTACGTCGTATCGCTCGGCGAGTTCGGCGGTAGCCGTCATGACCTCCTTGGTCACCGAGAACGGCGAGCAGGGCGCGAGCGCGACGCGGATCAGCGCACCGGGCTCGGGGTCGTGTTGGGCCTTGATCAGGCGCTCGCTGTCCGCGAGGACCTCGTCGGTGCTCTGGGTGACGCTGCGTGGCGGCAGTCCCCCGTCCTCGACCGACCGGGTCATCGAGCCGCGGGTCGCGTGGAAGCGGAAGCCGATGTCACGGGCGGCGCGGATCTCGGCGTCGACGAGACGCGGGCGGGGGTGCACGTACAGGTGGTCCGACGATGTGGTGCAGCCGCCCATCAGCAGTTCGGTCATGCCGACGTACGCCGACACGTACGCGGCCTCCTCGTCGAGTGCGGCCCACAGCGGATAGAGCGTGGTCAGCCAGTCGAAGAGGGTGCCGTTGACGGCGGGGGCGTAGGCGCGGGTGAGGTTCTGGTAGATGTGGTGGTGCGTGTTGACCAGGCCCGGGGTGACCAGCCGCCTGGCCGCGGAGACGGTGGTGCGGGCCTCGGGCTCGCTCCCGGCACCGCCCACGGCGGTGACCCGACCATTGGTCACGGCCACCCAGCCGCCGGGGATCTCCCGATCTCCGTCGACGACCAGCAGTTCGGCATCCTTGACCAGCAGATCCACGGCTGACGACATGGCGCCATCGTAGAGGGACAGTCCGGGAAAGACCTGGCGAGTCGTCCGACCACGCACGTACGGTGTGATCATCCGCACTGTCCGTTCACAGCTGTCCCTTCGCAAAGGCGGTCCTACATGGCCCTGTTCGACCTCCCCCTCGACGAACTCCGGGAGTACCGCAGCGCGTCCGTCGAGCCCGAGGACTTCGACGCGTTCTGGTCCAAGACCCTGCACGAGGCCCGCGAGCACGACCTGGACGCCCGGTTCGAACCGGTCGACACGGGCCTGACGACGGTCGAGGTCTTCGACGTGACGTTCGCGGGGTTCGGCGGGCACCCGGTGAAGGGCTGGCTGACGCTGCCCGCCGGGGCCGCGGAGCCGGTGCCGCTGATCGTGGAGTTCATCGGGTACGGCGGCGGGCGCGGCCTGCCGCACGAGCATCTGCTGTGGGCGTCAACGGGCCGGGCGCACTTCGTGATGGACACGCGCGGTCAGGGCAGCGCGTGGGGCGGAGGCGGCGGCACCGCGGACCCGGTGGGCGGCGCGCCCGCCTTCCCCGGTTTCATGACCCGGGGCATCGACGCGCCCGAGAACTACTACTACCGGCGGGTGTTCACGGACGCGGTGCGCGCGGTCGAGGCTGCCCGCTCGCACCCGCTGACCGACGCCTCCCGCACGGTCGCCCTCGGCGCCAGCCAGGGCGGCGGCATCACGATCGCGGTGGGCGGCCTGGTCCCGGACCTGACCGCGATCGCGCCGGACGTGCCGTTCCTGTGCGACTATCCGCGCGCGGCGACCCTCACGGACCGCCACCCGTACCGCGAGATCGGCCTCTACCTCAAGACCCACCGCGGCCACACCGAGGACGCCCTGCGCACCCTCTCCTACTTCGACGGTGTCCACTTCGCCACCCGCGGCCGCGCCCCCGCCCTGTTCTCGGCGGCCCTGGAGGACCAGACCTGCCCGCCCTCCACCGTCTTCGCCGCCTTCAACGCCTGGTCGCACACAGACAAGACGATCGAGGTGTACGACTTCAACGACCATGAGGGCGGCGGGCCTTACCAGGAGGCGGCCAAGGTGAAGTGGTTGCGGTCGTACGTCTGAGGCGCCCGGAACGGAGACACGTGCGGCTGTGGCTGGTCGCACAGTTCCCCGCGCTCCTTCACGGCGCGTCACCGCACGGGTTCGCCGGATCCGCTCGGCCGAGGGGCACGGCATACCGTCGTCAGGAACCCGCCGCAAGCTCTTCCTGCTCCGACCTTCCCTCCAGTCCGACCAGTCGGTACGTTCGGGATGCCCGGGCCGCAGCGTCGCGGTCCGGGTTTGCGGCGGACGACGGAGGAGCCCATGTCGGAGCGCGAGCCAGAGGTGCACGGTCACTGTGACGAGCGGTTCGCCGCGGTGCGGGCGGCGTTCGAGGAGAACTTCCGGGAGCGCGGGGAGCTGGGGGCCGCGGTCTGCGTCACCGTCGGCGGGACGAACGTCGTCGATCTGTGGGGTGGTTGGGCCGACGCGGCACGCAGCCGCCCCTGGGAGAGCGACACGCTGGTCAACGTGTGGTCGACGACGAAGGGTCCGACCGCGCTGTGCGCACACATCCTCGCCGACCGCGGACTGCTCGACCTCGACGCACCGGTGGCCGCCTACTGGCCCGAGTTCGCCGCGGCCGGCAAGGACAAGGTCCTCGTACGGCATCTGCTGTCGCACCGGGCGGGTCTCGCCGGACTGCGTGAGCCGCACTCGCTCGAGCAGCTCTACGACTGGGAGTTCACCACACAGCGGCTCGCGGCGACCGAGCCCTGGTGGGAGCCGGGGACGCGGTCCGGGTACCACGCCTTCACCTACGGCTTCCTGGTCGGGGAGGTCGTACGGCGCGTCTCGGGGCTGTTGCCGGGGGCGTTCCTGGAGCGGGAGGTGACCGGGCCGCTGGGGATCGACTTCACCGTCGGCCTGCCGGAGAAGGAGGCGGGGCGGGCGGCCGAACTGGTGCATCCGCCGGCCGCATCCAGCAGCGAACAGGCGGCGATCTTCAGCCAGTTGGCACCCGCGGCGCTGGCCGCGCTGGCCAATCCCGTGGTGGGTGCCGATGAGGCCAACACGCCCGAGTGGCGGGCCGCCGAGATCCCGGCGGCGAACGGGCACGGCACGGCCCGGGCGGTCACCGCGCTCTACGGGATCTTCGCGGGCCGGGGTTCCCACGACGGCCATCGCATCCTGTCCCCCGAGGCGGCCGAGCGGGTGCGCGAGGGACAGGGCAGCTGCCGGGACCTGGTGCTCGGCGCCGGGCTCGGGAGCGATACGGAGATCGGGCTCGGTCTGTGGCTGAGCGGCCCGAACGGCTCCTACGGACCCAACCCGCGGGCTTTCGGACACGACGGCTTCGGCGGCTCCTGCGGCCTCGCCGACCCCGAGGCGGAGGTGTCGCTGGGCTATGTGATGAACCGGATGGGGCCTCATATCGCCAACGACCCACGGAAGATGGCCCTGATCGACGCCCTGTACAGCGCACTGTGAAGGGTGGTGCACGCGGGCCGGTTTCGGCCGAACCGCCGGGACGGTCTTCCCTGGTGGTTTAGACCAATGCTAGATCTGGTGACGCAATCAGCCCGCACGGCTACGGTACGTCACCCTCAGGAGGCGCGGCATGGCCCGCACCACCCCGCACGACCCGGCCCGCACCACCCCGCACGACCAGGACCTCCCCGCAGCGCAGCCGCTGTACTGGCGCGTCGCGACGCGGCTGCTCGGCGAGTTGCGCGACGGCAGCATCCCGCCCGGTGAACGGCTACCGGGCGAACGGCAGTTGGCCGAGCGCTTCGGCGTCAGCCGGGAGACCGTACGGCAGGCGCTGGAGGTGCTGCGCCGGGACGGTCTGGTCTCCACCGACCGGCGGGGCAGCCATGCCACGCTGCCCGGTCTGCCGGTGGAGACCCCCTCCTCGCTGGCCTTCCCCGTCGGCGCCCGGGCCGCGGACCCGTGCGCCGTCGACCGGGCCACGGTCGCCTGGGAGACTCCCCCGCCCGAGCACGCCGAGGCACTGGGGCTCGCCCCGCACCGGCAGACCCTCGTGCACCGCTACGAGTCCGCCGGTGCGGACGGCCGCGACCGCCGCACGGCCGTGACCTCCTTCTCCGCCGTCGCCCTCGCCGAGGTCGAGGAGCTCGCCCGCTACCGCGACCGCGCCGACGGCGCCGCCTCGGCCCAACTGCGCCGCGCCTACGACTGGATGCGCAAGGCAGGCCTCACCCTGCACCACCGCGACTCCATCACCCCGCTCGCGGGCGCGCCCTCGGTGCGCGTCACCCGGCAGGTCCACGACCAGTACGCCAGACCGCTGGAGATCACCGACCTGGTCGTGGACGCCCAACAAGGCGCCCTCGTCTACGAGTTCACCGTGCCCGCGGCGGGCTGACCGACCGCGGGTCCGCGTCGGAAGTACAGCCGAAGGACGGGGCCCGACGGGGCGAGATCGTCGGCGACGAGGTCGCTCAACTGCCGCACCAGCCACATCCCATGACCGCTCAGCGCCCGTGGCTTCGGCGGCAGATGACCGGGAAACGGCGGACGGGCCGCCGCGGTGTGCGTCCCGCCGTCGGCGATCTCGCAGATGACGTGGTCGGGATCGCTGTGCAGTCGTACGACACCGTGTCCGCCGCCGTGCCTCACCGTGTTGACCACGGTCTCGTGGACCGCCGCCACCAGGTCGTACGTCCGCTGTTCGGGCAGGCCCAGGCGGCGGGCGCGGGCGGCGAGGGCGCGGCGGACGGCGGCCGAACCGCCGCGGGTGAAGCGGATGCCGTGCGCCGTGGCGGGCAGAGGGGCCGGACCGTGCTCGTCGCACTCGGCGGAGAAGGCCGCCGCGTCCGCGTAGTCGCCTGCGTAGAGCTCGTGGGTGAGTTCGGGGGTGCGTACGAGCGGCGCTGCGCACGACGGGCTCGGGGAGCGCCGTGGTGTCGTAGGGGCACAGGATCCAGTGGCCGGAGCCGGCGAAGGCGATGTTGAGCAGGGACTCGCAGCGCATCCACTCGCGGGTCTCGAAGGCGGTGCGGCCCGTCCAGACCGGTTCACCGATGACGCGCACGCGCCGGTCCGCTCCGTGCCGTTCGCAGTAGGTGTGGTAACGGCCCAGGGTGCGGGACGGGTACTGGTACCAGTCGCGTGCGTCGACGACTTCGACCTCGCTGGACCGGTCGCCGAGTGCGTCGCCGAGCTGGGTGAGGTTGCGGGCGCTCACCACGGCCAGGACGGCGTCGCCCGCGTCCAGCCCTGCGTGCTCGAAGCCGGTGGTCTCGGTGAGGGTGTCCGTGTCCGAGCCACAACGCAACGCCTGATGCACAAACCGCTCATGTCTCCTCTCCTTGGGGCTCGAGGCGCAGCCCCGGGACCCGGTCCCAGCCGGTCACTCGCATCACCCGCTGGACGTGCGGGGCGACGCCCGACAGTTCGAGGGTGCCGCCGGCCGCGTACAGGGCGAGTGCCTTGAACACCAGCAGGCGCAGTGCGCCGACGTCGATGAAGCGCAGGTCGTGCAGGTCGAGATGGGTGCAGGCGCCGTTCGCGGTGCGGGCGCGGGCGCGGGCCGTCTCGGCCTGCAGGGCGCGGGCGACGGCGGTGACGTTGCTGTCGTCGACCTCGCCGGCGAGGGCGAGGCCCGGGGGTGCGAAGGTGCGGGTGATGGCCAGGAGGTCGTCGCGCCACACCTCGTCGGCGGCGACCCGGCCGTGGTGCAGTCCGGTGAGCGGGGTCAGCTCTGTCTCGTCGAAGACCCGGCGGTCGTACTGGCAGATGCCGAGCACCGGCAGCGAGGAGAACACGGGGTCGAGCAGCAACTCGCTGTCGTGCAGCGTCTTCAGGCCCTTGCCGGCCTGGGCGCGCAGGATCTCCGCGCACACCCGCAGGCCGAGGAAGCCGTCGCCGACGGCGCGGCGTGCCTCGCGGCGGATCACCTCGTCCAGATCCCACAACCCCTCCGGGTCGGCGACGTGCGGGTCGACGCACAGCCGGCCGCCCTCGATCTCCTCGTCGACCCGGCAGCCGTGCGCCTCCAGGAAGGACAGGGCGACATGGGCCGGTATGTCGGCGGGTGGCAGCAACAGGCCGCGATGCCCGCTGGCCAGGCCGTCCAGCAGGAACGCGGCGAGGACGGTGTCGCGCTCCTCGTCCGTGTCGTAGCCGAGGAGCAAGTGGTCTCCCTGGCGCATCTGTCCCACGGTTTTCAGGGTGGGTATGACGGCCATCCCCATACCTCCTAAGGTGGATGGACCGGTTCCACGCTACGCCGGAAGCAGCCTTCTGGTGAGGAGTCGGGCAACCGGATTGCGGGCCGGCGGGCGCGCTGCCACCATGCCGGTCGTGACCGCTGCCGAAGCACCGAGCTGCCTGCTCGTGACAGGAATGCCGGGGGCCGGGAAGTCCACCGTGACCAGGCTCGTCGCCGAACGGCTGCCGCGTTCCGCCCGGCTTGACGGCGATGAGTTCAACAGGATGATCGTCAGCGGTTTCGTCTGGGCCCTGGGCGAGCCCGCCGACGAGGCGGCGCGGCAAGTGGAGCTGTTGCACCGCAATCTGTGCGCACTGGCCAACAACTTCGCCGACGCGGGTTTCACGCCGCTCATCGATGCGATGGTCCCCTCCCGCGAGAAGCTGGATTTCTTCCTCGGTCTCCTTCCGGCTCGGCGGGTCTTGTTCATCGTTCTCGCACCGGGCATCGAGGTGTGCCGGTACCGCAACACGATCCGTGATCCACGGGAGCGGTTCGACTTCGACGGCTATGAAGACCTCGATGCCGCCATGAAGCGCGAACTCGGCGATGTCGGCTGGTGGTTCGACACCGCGTCCCTCACGCCCGAGGAGACCGCCGATCGCATCGTCCGGGATGCTCACCGTCGCGCCCCGGTGAACTGACCGCAGGCCGGCAGCGGCCACCGCCGCCGACGCCGTTCGGGTCACCCGGCTGAGCACGGCCGTTCCCGGCATCGGGATCCCTCCCGCTCGGCCTTCGGGGACGGTTAAGGTGTCCGCCATCGGTTCCGGTGATGGGGGGACGATGGCGGCCTCTGTTCAGGGCGGCAGGATCGGCAACCTTCCCGCCGAGGCGAACGTCTTCGTCGGCCGTCAGCTCGAACTGGCTGAAATCGCGGGGTTGTTGGGAACCGAGCGGCTGGTGACACTGACGGGGTCCGGCGGGGTGGGGAAATCCCGGCTGGCGCTGCGGGCCGCGCATGCCGCGAAGGCCGCGTTCCCGGGCGGGACCTGGCTGGTGGAGCTGTCCGAGCTGCGGGACCCGGAGCTGCTCACGAACACGGTGGCGCAGGCGACCCGGCTGACGGAGCAGACGCTGCGGCCCCTGCTGCAGGCGGTGTGCGAGCACCTGGCGGGGGCGCCCGTGCTGCTGGTGCTGGACACCTGTGAGCACGTCCTGGACGAGTGCGCGCGGGTGGTGCAGGAACTCCTCGCGAACGTCGAGGAGTTACGGGTGCTGGCCACCAGCCGGCAGCCGCTGGGCGTGCCGGGCGAGCATCTGCTGACGGTGGCGCCGCTGCCGCTGGGGGAACGCGACGACGCGGTGGCGCTGTTCACCGCGCGGGCCGCGGCGGCGGTGCCGTCGTTCGCTCTGACCGACGCCAACCGGGCCCATGTGGCCGCGGTCTGCGCCCGCCTTGACGGCATCCCGCTGGCCCTGGAGCTGGCCGCCGTACGGCTGCGGGGTTTTCCCCTGGACCGGCTGCTGGAGGGCCTGGACTCCCGCTTCGACCTGCTGGTCTCGCCCGCCCGGCCGCGCCTGGCCCGGCATCAGACGCTGCGCACGGCCATCGGCTGGAGCCACGAGCTGTGCACCCCGCTGGAGCGGCTGCTGTGGGCCCGGCTGTCGGTGTTCGCCGGCGGCTGGGACGTGGAGGCGGCCGAATTCGTGTGCCACGGCGGCCCGTTGGACGCCGAGGAAATCCTCGCGCTGCTGGCCTCGCTCACCGAGAAGTCCATCGTCACCCTCGACGGCGACGGGGCCGCGGTGCGCTACCGGATGCTGGACACCGTGCGCTCGTTCGGCGACGAGTGGCTGACCGGGCTCGGAGAGCGGGAGGCGGTGCGGCTGCGGCACCGCGACTACTTCCGCTGGGTCGCCCGTCAGGGCGAGGCCGAGTGGCTCGGGCCCGGGCAGCGGATGTGGGCCGAGCGGCTGGCCGCGGAGCACGCCAATCTACGTCTGGCCATCGAGGAGTGCCTGGCGGCGCGGGAGCCCGAGACGGCGCTCGAACTGACCGGTTGTCTCTGGTACTTCTGGTTCGCCTGCGGTTTCGCCGAGGAGGGCCGCGTCTATCTGGAGCGGGCGCTGCGCCGTGCCTCCGACGGTGGCGGACCCGAGCACACACTCGCGATCTGGGCGCACCGTCTGGTCACGGTCGTGCCGGACGACCTGGAGGCCGCCGAGTCGGTGAGCGCCGCCTATGTGTGGCTCGCCGAGGAGCGCCGACTGCCGGTGCCCGCGCTGCCGTTGACCGGGGCGAGCCTGGCGGTGCGGGGCGAGTCGGCGCGCTCGGCCGTGCTGTACGGGCGGGTCCGGCAGGCGCCCGCGGCCGACGGCGGCGCCGAGTTCTTCCAGCTGCTGACACTTGCCCTGCAGGCGTATCTGCTGGCCAGTCAGGCTGCGTTCGAGCGGTGTGCCGCGGTGGCCGAACGGTTGCGCGCCGAGTGCGCCAAGCTCGGGGAGCTGTGGATGCGGGCCTGGGGGGACTTCTTCCTCGCGCTCGCCGCGATCGGTCTGGGCCACCTGGACGAGGCGGTGCGTTCTGCACGCGAGGCGCTCACTGCCAAGTGGCGGGTGCACGACCGGCTCGGTGCCGCCGCGGTCGCCGACCTCTTGGTGGTCGCGCAGGCCTCGCGTGGCGAGGCGGAGCTGGCCGCCCGCCTCCTCGGCATCAGCAGACGCCTGTGGTACGCGGCGGGGCTGCCGCAGCTCGGCAGACCCGACAAGACGGTCTTCCACCGCGAGTACGAGCGCCGACTGCGCGCGGCCCTCGGGGACGCCCGCTTCACCGAAGCGGTGTCCGAGGGACGGGAGTTGAGCCAGGACGCGGCGATCGCGCTGGCACTGGGCGGCGTACGAGTGGACGTGGACGACCTTTGATCGTCACGTAGGCCGCCGGGCCGTCACCAGTCGCACGCGCGGGCTCCCGTCCGCGCGGCGCCCGAACTCCGGCAGGGCCTGCAGCTCCACCTCGAATCCGGCGGCTTCCAGCTCCCGTCGCACGTCGCCGAGCCGGAAGGACCGGTAGTACATGACGAACGGCGGCCGCCACACCGCGTTGCGCACCCGCATGACGGCGTCGAAGCCGAGCAGCATCCAGAACGCCGGGGACGAGGGCCGGGGCGGGGCGAGAACGGGGAAGGCGAAACGGCCGCCGGGCCGCAGCACGGAGTGGACCTGGGCGAACAGGCCCGGTAGTTCCGCGGGCAGGAAGTGCCCGAACGCCCCGAAGCTCACCACCAGGTCGAAGGCGCCGGGGGCGAACGGGAGGGCGCGGGCGTCCCCGCGGACCCAGGAGACCGCCGGTCCCGGCGGCCGTACCTGCTCCTGGGCGACGGTGAGCATGCCCGCGCTGAAGTCGACGCCGGTGACGCTGTGCCGGCACACCCGGGCGAGTACGTCGACTCCGGCGCCGGTGCCGCAGCACAGGTCGAGCCCGGCGTCGAAGGGCCCGGTCCGCTCGAGCGCCGAGCCGACGGCGTCGAGTACCGAGTCGGGCGTACGGAAGGGGGTGTGGTCGAACTTCGGGGCGAGCAGGTCGTAGCCGCGCTCGACGGACGACAGGGCCTGGACGGCGAGCTCGCGGAGACTGGGGCCTTCGGGGCTGAACATCCACGTCAGCTTAGGGGAACACGTCCGGAACAGGCCCGTGGACAGGTCGGGAATCGTTCATTACTCTCATCGGCACCTACTCTACTAGTTCACTATGAGGTGATCCGATGCGCGCGTTCCGCGAGGCGGTCGAGGCAGGTGACCTCGACGCCGTCGAGGCGCTGCTGGCGGAGGACGTCGTCTTCACGAGCCCGGTGGTGTTCAAGCCGTACCCGGGCAGGGCGATCACCGCGGCGATCCTGCGCGCGGTGTCACAGGTGTTCGAGGACTTCCGGTACGAGCGTGAGCTCGCCGGCGCCGACGGCCGCGACCATGCGCTGGTGTTTGCGGCGCGGGTCGGCGACCGTGAGCTGACCGGATGCGACTTCATCCACCTCGACGAGGACGGTCTGATCGACGAACTCACCGTCATGGTGCGGCCGTTGTCGGGTGCGCAGGCGCTGGCGGCCGCCATGGGCGCACGGTTCGAGGAGATCGCGAAGGAGGCGGAGGCGCGGTCTGTCTGAAGAGCCGCGCCGCCGCCTCCCGACCTCACGCCACGGTGAGGGTGATGGCGCCGGTGTAGCTCTTGCCGGCGGTGATGGCCGTGGTGGTGCCGTCGACGGTCATGGTCACCGTCCTGCCGCGCGGCGCCTTCACGGCGGCGTCGGAGGCGAGGGTGAGGCCGGTGAGGTACGAGGTGCCGGTGACGGTCCAGGCCGAGCCGCTGTCCAGCTTCACGATGGCGCCGTTGTTGACGGCGGCCTGGACGGTGTTGGTGACGATGCCGAGCTCGTAGAAGGTGGACGCGTCGATGCTGGAGACCCGGTGCTTGGCCCTCGTCGCCGAGATGACGCCCTCCACGGTCGAGTCCTCGAAGGTCAGGACCATGTTCTTGCCCTTGCGCATGCCGTTGTAGAAGTCGCCCCTGAGCGCTATGGAGGTGAAGGTGGCGGCTCCGTCGGTGGTGTGGACGGCGGTGGTGTCGAAGGACGAGTCCTTGGTGGGGTCGTCGGTGGGCTCGGTGTAGACGCCGGTGTTCATCATCTTGCCGTTGACGTTGACCGGGCCCGGGTCGTCCAGCTCGATCATCTGCAGGATGATGCCGTCGCGCGGGTTGAGGCGGGCGCCCTTGGAGCCGTCGACGGTGATCGTGGTCTGCTGGCCCTTGTTGAGAAAGGTGGCCCGTTCGGAGTTGATGACGGTGCCGCCGTCGAGGGTGAGCGTGCCGGCGCCGAAGAACATGTAGCCGAAGTGGCCGGAGTTCACGACCGTGTTGCGGGCCGGAAGCGCTGCCAACTCGGCGTCGGTGAGGCCGAGTTCGAGTTCGGTGTTGAGTGACGCCACGGCGTCGGAGGTGCTGTCGCCGTAGTGCACGACCGCGGCCGGCCCGGCGATGATGGTGGCGTAGCTGCCGACGTCGAAGCGGGAGCCGAGGACACGGACGGTGGCGTCGCCGATGGCGTAGGTGCCGTAGCCGTACTCCCCGGTGTTGCCGACGTGGCTGTTGACCGCGGTCAGCTTGAGGCCGCTGCCTCCCTCGACCGACAGGGCGCCCCAGGTCTCGGAGAAGACGGTCGAGTTGAGGTAGGTGGCGGTGCTGTTCTTGCCGATGAGGTTGGTGGCGCGGACATTGCCGTCGAGGCCGAGCATCCAGGGCACCGACTCCATGTAGGGCGTCTCGACGGTGGCCTGGTAGTCGGAGGGCAGGACGCCGTTGCGGCAGCGGACGGAGGAGTTCTTGACCACCACGTTGGCGCCGTCGTTGGAGATGACGCCGGTGCGGACCACCCCCTTGTTGCTGATGCGGGCTCCGTCCACGACGAGCTTGGTGGCGGAGCCGTCGCCGACGACCGCGGCGCCGTAGCCGGCGAAGTCGCAACGGCCGTTGCCGGTGAGGGAGAAGGTGGGCCGCTCCAGCGTGTAGATGCCGTCCTGGACGTACACGCCGTCGAAGCACTCGCCGGTCGAGGTGATCGACACGTTCTTCGCGAGGGCGTCGGTGAGCTTGCCGCCGAGGACGGCCGCGAGGACGGACTTGTCGCGTACGACGCCGTCGCCGTCGACGTACAGGGCCTGCCGGAAGGGGAAGGTGAGCGTCTCGTACGTCACCTCGTTCGCGGCCGCCACCGTGAGGACGACGTCGCCCCGGTAGGTGCCGGCCTGGATCAGGGTCGCGGTGCCGCCGGTCCCGGTGAGGAGCTGGCCGGTCTCCACGCCGTCGACGGTCAGGGAGAGGCTGTAGCCGTCCGGGGCGACGATCTTCCCGCCGTCCGCGATGGTCAGTTGCCCCAGCCGGGTCGTCGAGGAGAGTTCGTACGTCTCTCCCGAGCCGACCGTGATCTGCTTGGCCGACGCCGACGCCGACGCCGACGCCGACGCCGACGCCTGCGGGGCGGCGGAGGCGGAGGCGGCCGGAACCAGCAGGGCTCCCGCCGTGGCGGTACCGGCGATCAGGATGGAGCGACGGGTGATCATCGTCATTGGATGCCTTCCCAGGGATCGAGTGCGCCGTTGCGCAGTGTGACGAACCGGCCGTCTCGTACACGGCGGCGACGGCTCGGAGCAGGGCACCGATGGTGCGCACGAGGGAGTGAATCAGCCCTGGGAAGAGGGGAATAGGCACTTCACACACGCATCCCGGAACCCGATGCCTCGGATCGGGCCCCCGGTTTCATGGCGATGACACAGAGTGGTCACAGGGCTTGATCGCGGGCACGCAGCACGGCGAGGCGGGCGGCTGTCACGCCGTCCACCTCGCCGTTCTGTGTTCGGTTATGCGGGTGCGATCATCCCCGCCGACAGGTCGATGTCCGCTCCGCACAGGCCCGGCATGGCGAGCATCGCCAGCAGTGCCCGTGCCACCTCGTCCTCCTCGACCAGTCGGCCCAGGGCGGCCCGGGAGGCGAAGTCGTGCTCGGCCTCCTCGACGGTGCAGCCGGTCAGTTCGGCGGTCAGCCGGAAGTTCCGGTCCATACGCGGGCCCCGAACCGGGCCGGGGGAAAGGGAGTTGACCGCGACGCCCCGTGGGCCGACCTCTCCGGCCAGGGTGCGGGTGAGCCCGATCAGCGCCATCTTGGAGGCGGTGTACGGGGTGCGGTTGAGCAGCGGGCGTTTGCCGCTCACCGAGGCGACGTTGACGACGTCGCCCCGTCCGGCCTCGAGCATCGGCGGCAGGAAGGCCCGGCACATGAGGTAGACGCCGCGGACGTTGACCGCGAACACGTGGTCCCACTCGTCCGGTTCGACGTCGACGAGCGAGCGCACCGGGCCCGCCACACCCGCGTTGTTGACCAGCAACGACACGTCCTCGTCGGCGAGTTCGGCGGCCAGCCGCCCCACCGAGACGGGGTCGGAGACGTCGCACACCGCCGTGCGGGCCTCACCGCCCTCCTTGGCGACCCGGGCGGAGGCGTCCGCGAGGGCCTGTTCACCACGGCCGACGAGGATCAGCCGGGCGCCCGCGTCGGCCAGGGCCAGCGCGAAGGCCCGGCCCAGCGGTCCTCCCCCGCCGGTGACGAGCGCCGTGCGCCCGTCGAGGGTCATGCGGTGTTCCACGGGAGGTCGTCACCGGCGGCCTTCGCGGCCCTCACGTCACCGGAACGGGCGTGGCCCTCGAACAGCTCGACGCGCGAGGCGCGCCCGCACAACCGGCCGAGCAGGGCCTGCGAGTCGGTGTCGGTGACCTCCTGGTAGGTCACGGTCTTGAGGTACTTCCCCACCCACAGGCCGCCGGTGTAGCGGGCGGCGCCACGGGTCGGCAGCACGTGATTGGTGCCGATGACCTTGTCGCCGAAGGACACACAGGTGCCCTCGCCGAGGAACAGGGCGCCGTACTGGGTCATCTTCTGCAGCGCGAGGCGCGGCTCGGCGGTGAGCACTTCGACGTGCTCGAAGGCGAACTCGTCGGCGAGCGCGTACAGTTCGTCGATCGTGTCGACGACGTGCACCTGACCGTGGTCGCGCCAGGCGGGCTCGGCGTAGTCGCGGGTCGGCATGCCGGGCAGGATCCGCTCGACCTCGGCGACGGTCTTCTCGGCGACCTCGCGGGACGTGGTGATCAGGACGGCCGGGGAGTCCGGGCCGTGTTCGGCCTGGGAGAGCAGGTCGACGGCGCAGACGAAGGGGTCGGCGTGCTCGTCGGCGAGGACGAGGATCTCGGTCGGGCCGGCGAACAGGTCGATGCCGATCTCGCCGAAGAGCTGTCGCTTGGCCTCGGCGACATAGGCGTTGCCGGGCCCGGCGATCAGGTTCACCGGCTGCATGCTGTCCGTGCCGACGGCCATCGCGGCGACCGCCTGCACGCCGCCGAGCAGCCAGATCTCGTCCGCGCCGGCCAGGTGCATGGCGGCGACGGTGGCGGCAGGGATCTCGCCGCGGATGGGCGGCGTACAGGCAACCACCCGGGGGACGCCCGCGACCTTGGCGGTGACGATGGTCATGTGGGCGGAGGCGGTCAGCGGGTAGCGGCCGCCGGGGATGTACGCGCCCGCGGCCTGCACCGGGATGTGCTTCTGTCCGAGGCGCACGCCCGGCAGCGTCTCCACCTCGAACTCGCCCAGGGACTCCAGCTGATGGCGGGCGAAGGTGCGCACCTGCTCCTGGACGAAGCGGATGTCGTCGATGACCTGCTGCGGCACCGACGCGACGATCTTCTCGACCTCCTCCTCGCTCAGCCGGAAGGAGTCCGGGCTCCACTTGTCGAACTTCTCGGAGTACGCGCGCACGGCCTCGTCGCCCCGCTCGCGGATGTCCGCGATGACGCCGGCGACGGTCTCGCGCACCTGGCCCAGGGAGGCGGTGACCTCCGCCTTGGGTACGGCGTGCTTCAGGATCTCTGCCACAACTGCGGCCTCTCTCAGGGTAATTGCGGGTGTCGGCTCAGACGGGCGGCGCTTCGAAGAGCACGTCGGGGTCGTTGAACTGCTCCTTGGCGACCGACTCGCTCATCGGGTCGGCGGTGCCCCACTGGTCCTGGGTGATCGGGTCGTCGACGTCGTGGCGGCCCGGGTGCCAGAAGTCCTCTTCCAGTACGGCGAGTTCAGTCGTGTACTCGACGGTGTTGCCGTGCGGGTCGTGGAAGTACGAGAACGTGTTGTCGCCCGCGAGATGTCGCCCCGGCCCCCAGGTGAGCCGCGTCCCGGCGCGCAGCGCCCGTCCCGTGCCGCGCATGTACTCCTCGACGCCGCGCATCTCGAACGAGGCGTGGTGCAGGGAGACATGGGGTCCCCGCGCGATGGCGAAGGAGTGGTGCAGCGGGCTGCACCGCAGGAAGTACATGAGGTCACCCATGTGCGTGGAGTACAGGGTGTCGGTGAGCCGGAAGCCGAGGTGCTCGACGTAGAAGTCCCGGAGCCCTTCCGGGTCCTGGGAGTTGACCACGCAGTGCGAGAGCCGTACGGGGACGGCCTCACGTTCCTCGATCTTGCGGTGGGTACGGGTGGCGACGTCGGCGGACACCTCGACGACGCGTCCGTCCGGGTCGAAGAACCGGAAGCCGTAACCACCACCGGGAGTGTCCAACACCTTTGGTTCATGGACGAGTTGGACTCCCGCCCGCCCGAGCCGCACCGCCAGCTCGTCGACGGCCGCCGGGGAGACGGCCCCGAAGGCCACGAGATCCATCCGCTTGCGCTCGTCCTTGCGGATCCGCACGATGTACTGCTCGGGACTGCCCTCGGCCGCGAAGAACGCGATGCCGTTGTCGTTCGCTACCTCGGTCAGACCCCAGGTGGTGCCGTAGAACGCGCGCTGGGTGTCGAAGTCCGGTACGGCCAGGTCGACATGGCGCAGATGGGTGATGGGCTGGAAGCTCATGCGTGGCTCCTGACGGTGTTGCGCTGGTGGCCCAGGCCGGTGATCTCCGCGTCCACGACATCTCCGGGCTTCAGGAACACGCCCCAGTGCGCGCCGTTGCCGGCCGGGGAGCCGGTGAGCAGCAGGTCGCCGGGGCGCAGGGTGCTGGTCGTGGAGACGTACGCGATGAGCCGCGGGATGTCGAAGATCATGTCCTTGGTGGACTCGTCCTGGCGGACGACTCCGTTGTGCCGCAGGGTGATCCGCAGGTCGTTCGGGTCGCCGGCGAAGGCTGCCGGAACGAGGAAGGGCCCGGTCGGCAGGAAGGTGTCGGCGTTCTTGGCGGTGAACCAGTCGGTGCCGATGGCCTTCAGGTCGGGCCGGTAGAGGCGGTCGCGGGTGGTGAGGTCGTTGCAGATCGTGTAGGCGGCGACGTACGACATTGCGTCCTCGGCCGGGATGTTCCGGCCCGACTTGCCGATGACCAGGGCGAGTTCGAGCTCCCAGTCGTGCTGCTCACCCAGCCCGGGGAGCACGATGTCGTCGTACGGGCCGGTCATCGCGCGTGGCGAGCCGAGGAAGACGTACGGCACACCGCTGCGGATCCGCTCGTCCATCATCTTCTCGGCGTCGGCGCGGGCCTCCTCGGGGGTGGCGCCGTGCACGCTCTCCTTCTCGGCGGCGACCAGATCGACCACGTGCTTGCGGTAGTTGGCGCCGCTCTGCAGGATCTGGCCCGGCTCGAACGGGATCAGGACGCGCAGTTCGGCCAGCTCGTGCCAGGTGCCGTCGGCCGACGCGGCGAGGTCGTGCAGGCGGGGCAGCCAGCCGTCCCAGTCCTCGACGATCGCGCGCACGGAGGGCACCTGGTCGGACAGGTCACGCACGTGTGCCCCGGTGACCAGGCCGGGGAAGGCTCCGGCGCCGTTCGAGAACGTGCCGAGCGCGAAGGGACCGGCATGGGCGAGAAGGGGATCGGGCACGGGCGGCTCTCCTCGTACGGGTACGGATGCGGGGCTCGCCTCTGACGCTAGGCAGCCGCGCGGGACGGCGGAAATGGCCGTTGGCGATGCCTGCCATCACCGGTCCACGCCGCCCCTGCCTGCACCGATGTGCGGCGCCTCCATCGCCGTACGGGATGGATGACGTCCCCCTTGCCGATGCCTCGATCCGTTGACCGTGCATCGACCGCCACGCAGGCTCGGAGCACCCACCCACAAGAGCCATCACCATCGGAGAAACACGTGGTCGTCGAGCATGCCGAGCTGACCGTCGAGGCCGGCCGGGAAGCGGAGTTCCAGGAGGTCTTCGGCAAGGCACGGGAGGTGCTCGCCGAGGCCGACGGGTTCCGCTGGACCGAGCTGCTGCGCTGCGAGGAGCGGCCGCGGACCTTCCTGCTGCTGGTCGGCTGGGACTCGGTCGAGGCGCACACGGTCGGCTTCCGTGAGTCCGAGCGCTTCGGGCGCTGGCGGGCCCTGGTCGGACCGTTCTTCGCCGAGCCGCCGGCCGTGGAGCACTACCACGAGCTGGACGCGCGCTTCACCGGCTGAGCCGGACCCCTCTCCTCTTCTACGTTCGCAAGGATCGCCCATGCCCGTACAGAAGGTGCTCGTCGTCGGCGGCGGCATCACCGGAAGCGTGTTCGCCCTCGCGCTCGCCCAGCGCGGCACCGAGGTGGACCTCGTCGAGATCTCGCCCCAGTGGTTCGGCGTGGGCCACGGCATCACCATCCAGGGCAACGCGCTCAAGGCGCTGCGCTCGGTGGGGGTACTGGAGAAGGTGCTGGCCCGGGCGGTGCCGTTCGACATCATGCGGCTGCGCCGCGCGGACGGCGCGCTGATCACGGAGCTGCCCACCCCGCACACCGGCGGCCTCGACCTGCCGTCCACCGCGGGCGCGCTGCGCTCGGACCTGCAGAACGCGCTGTGCGAGGCGGTGTACGGGCACGGGGTGCAGGTGCGGCTCGGCCTGTCCGTCGAGCGGCTCGACGACTCCTCCGCGCACGTGGACGTGACCTTCACCGACGGTTCCGCGGGCCGCTACGACCTCGTGGTCGGCGCCGACGGCATCAACTCGGCGATGCGCGGGCTCATCGGCATCACCCGGCGGCCGCGCCCGGTCGGCATGTCGATCTTCCGGGTGGTGGCGGAGCGTCCCGCCGAGATGGACTGCGCCGAGGTGTACTACGGCGGCCCCCGATTCAAGGCCGGCTACAGCCCGATCTCCGCCGACCAGTGCTACGCCTACCTCCTCGACGAGAACCTCGACGCCTCACTGATCGGCCCGCGCGCCCCGCTGTCGCTGATGCGCGAGCGCGGCGAGGGTTACGGCGGCACCTGGGGAAAGGTCATCGCCTCGCTGCCCGAGGACACGGCGGTCGACTACCGCTGGATCGAGGCGGTGCTGGTCGACGAGCCGTGGCACCGCGGTCGCACCATGGTCATCGGCGACGCGGCGCACGCCTGTCCGCCGCTGATCGCACAGGGCGCCGCCATGTGCATGGAGGACGCGGTGCTGCTGGCCGAACTGGTCACCGGCGACGAGCCGTTGGAGAAGGCCCTCGATCACTTCATGTCCCGGCGGCTGCCGCGGGTGCGGATGGTGCTGGAGAACTCGCTGCAGCTGGCCGAGTGGGAGATCAACCCCGGGACACCGGGTGCCGATCCCGCCCGCATCATGTCGGAGACGCTCGAGTCGCTGACGGCGGCCGCATGAGCACGCCGGTCGTCGACTTCCACGGCCATCTGGCCGTCCCGGCCGCCGACGCACTGGTGGCCGGCACGCCGGGTCTCGCCGCCGAGCTGGCGGCCGAACAGCGCGCCCACTCCCCCGCGTCGCTGGCCGTCAACCGGACTCAACTTCAGCGGCTGGCAGGAAGGTTGACGGACGTCGCACAGCGTCTCGCCGACCTGGACGCGATGGGAGTCGACCTCCAGGTGGTCGGCCCGATGCCGATGCACCACTACTGGGCGGAGCCGGACCTCGCCGTCCGGCTCGCCCGCACCGTCAACCAGGCGGTCGCCGCGCACTGCGCCCAGGCGCCCGAGCGACTGTACGGGCTGGGCACGGTCCCGCTGCAGCACCCTGACCTCGCGGTCGCGCTGCTGGACAAGGCGGTCACCGAGTACGGCCTGTACGGGATCAGCGTCTCGACGACCGTCGAGGGGCGAGAGCTGGCCGACCCGCGGCACGACGAACTCTGGCAGAAGGCCGAGGAGTTGGGCGCGGTCGTCTTCGTCCACCCGTGGGGCTGCTCGCTCGGCGAGCGACTGGCGACCAACTACCTGGGCAACACCGTCGGCCAACCGGCCGAGACGACGGTCGCGCTCTCCCACCTGATCTTCACCGGGGTTCTGGACCGCTATCCGCGGCTGAAGCTGGTGGCCGCGCACGGCGGCGGCTATCTGCCGACCTGCATCGGGCGCTCGGACCACGCCTGGCAGGTCCGGGAAGACGCGCGTGGTTGTGCCGAGCCGCCGAGCAGCTATCTGCGGCGCATGTGGTTCGACGCGCTGGTCTACACCCCGCGCGCGCTGCGCCACCTGGTCGAGGAGGTGGGCGCCGACCGTGTCGTGCTCGGCACGGACCACCCCTTCGACATGGGCGTCGATGACCCGCTGGCCCGCCTGGACGCCGCCGGGCTCGCCCCGGCCGACCGTGCCGCCGTCGCCGGGGGCAACGCCCTCGACCTGCTGTTGAAAGGACGTATCCGATGACCCTGGGTCCGATTGAGGAAGAGCTCGCCAAGGCCCGTGCCGCGTACCGGAATTGGGGCCGTTGGGGTGAGGACGACGTGCTGGGCACGCTCAACTTCATCGACGACGCGATCCGCGCCCATGCGGCGGGCCTGATCCGACGGGGGCGGTCTTTCTCGCTCTCGCTGGAGTTCAACGAGGACGGCCCGCAGCGCGGTTTCCGCGGTCGCATCAACCCCGTCCACTACATGAAGGACACCGGCTCCGACGCGGCGGCCGGCACCCAGGGCTTCCCGCACGGCTTCGGCGGCGCGGACGACCACATCGTGATGCCGCTCCAGGCCTCCACGCAGTGGGACGGCCTGGGCCACATCTACGACAACAAGCAGGCGTGGAACGGCCGTCCGTGCACGATCGTCAACGGCGACGGCGACTCGGTGACGGGCATCGAGCACATGCGGGACGCGTTCACCGGGCGGGGCGTGCTCCTCGATGTCGGCCGGGCGGTCGGCGACGAATCCGGTGAACTCCCCGACGGATTCCCCATCTTGGAGGAGCACCTGCGCACGACCATCGAGGCGCAGGGCGCGACGTCGAGCGTCCGGCGCGGCGACCTCGTCCTGGTGCGCACCGGACAGATCGGCCGGGTACGGCGGCTGGGCGAATGGGGCACGTACGCGGCCGGCGACGCACCCGGCCTCTCCTTCACCTCCCTGGGCTGGCTGCACCGTACGGAGATCGCGGCGATCGCCTCCGACACCTGGGGCCTGGAGGTGCGTCCGTACGAGTTCGCCGAGCCCGCGATGTCACCGCTGCACCAGATCGCCATCCCCAACATGGGCCTCCCGCTCGGCGAGATGTGGGACCTGGAGGCGCTGGCGGAGGACTGCGCGGCCGACGGCGTGTACGAGTTCCTGCTGGTCGCGGCGCCGCTTCCGGTCACCGGCGCGGTGGGCGCCCCCGTCAACCCGATCGCGATCAAGTGAGAGCCCCAATTGACTGTCATCAATCGGGGGACGACCCCCGAACCCCCGCGTGAGAACCGTTTCTCCGGCACCCTCCACCTCCCCGGTGACGAGGACTTCGAGGAGGCCTGCTTCGGCCGGGTCTTCAACGCCCGCCGCCCGTCGGACCGTTCACCGGCCGCTGTCCTGAAGGCGCTCACCGAGCAGGACGTCGTCGAAGGCGTACGCCTCGCCCTGGAGCGCGGCTGGCAGGTCGCCGTCCGCTCCGGCGGGCACAGCTGGGCCGCCTGGTCGGTGCGCCGGGACGCGCTGCTGATCGACCTCGGGGACTTCCGCGAGATGACGTACGACGCGGCGACCGGGATCGTGACGGCGACGCCCAGCGTCAAGGGCGGCGACGAACTCAACCCGTATCTCGGCGAGTTCGGGCGCTTCTTCAACGGCGGGCACTGCCCGTCCGTCGGCATCGGCGGCTTCCTCCTCCAGGGCGGGCAGGGCTGGAACGCGCGCGGCTGGGGCTGGGCGGCGGAGAACATCGCCGCGATCGACCTCGTCACCTCCGAGGGCGAGCTGGTGCGCGTGGACGAGACACAGAACAGCGATCTGTTCTGGGCGGCGCGCGGCGCGGGCCCCGGCTTCTTCGGCGTCGTCACCCGCTTCCATCTGCGCACCCGCCCGCTGCCGAAGCACCTGGGGCACACGGTGCACGCGTACCCCCTGGACCTCTTCGACGAGGTCATGACGTGGCTGCACGGCATGCACCACACGGTCTCGGACCTGGTGGAGATCGTCGCGCTCACGCAGACGCCGCCCGACCACGACGAGCCGGTGCTGCTGGTCACGGGCGTGTCGATGACCGACACCGCGGAGCAGGCCGCCCAGGCGCTGGCCCCGCTGCACGCCAACCCGTACGCGGACCGGGCCCTGTTCCGCGTCGAGGCCCAACCCACCACGCTGGCCGCCCAGTTGGACAACCAGCGCACCGCCAACCCCGAGGGGCACCGATACCTCGTCGACAACGCCTGGCTGACCGGCCCGGCCGAGGCGGTCGTGCCGGCGATCCGCAAGGCGTTCACCGAGCACCCGACCCGGCAGACCTTCACCATCTGGTTCTCCATGGCGCCGCTGCGTCAACTGCCGGACATGGCCTTCTCGTTGCAGTCCGAGATCTACTGCGCCACCTATGTCGTCCACGACGAGCCCGAGCGCGACGGCGAGCTGCGCGCCTGGCTGGACGCGGCGATGGCGGCGATGCAGCCGGTGACCGCCGGGCAGTACCTCGGGGATTCCGACTTCACCGTCCGGCAGCTGCGGTTCATGGGCGAGGAGCAGTGGCGGCGGCTGCAGGAGATCCGCGCCGCCCGCGATCCGAAGGGCCTGTTCGCGGGCTATCTGAGCGCGGGAGCCGTCACCAACACCAACCACTGGGAGCACTGAGGCATGCGTTTCGCGACATACGAGTACGAGGGCGAGGAGCGCGCCGGGGTGGTACGGGGCGGGGTGATCCATCCGCTGCCCGAGGGGGTCACCGTCCTTGCGCTCATCGAACAGGAGGTCCTGTACGCCGCCGGCGTCGAAGCGCTGCAGGAGACAAGCGACTTGACGGTCGATCAGGTGCGGCTGCTGCCGCCGCTGAAGCCGCCGTCGATCCGGGACTTCGTCGGCTTCGAGGCGCACATCGAGGGCGTCTCGAAGTCCCTGGACGGGCTCGAGCAGGTGCCCGAGGAGTGGTACCGGGCACCCAACTTCTACTTCACCAACCCGCACGCGGCCTACGGCGCCCACGACGACGTACCGATCCCGGCGGGCTGCTCGGTGCTCGACTTCGAGCTCGAGGTCGGGGCGGTGATCGGCCGCAGCGGCCGGGACCTCACGCCCGGGCAGGCACGCGAGCACATCGTCGGCTATCTGGTCTTCAACGACTGGTCGGCGCGCGACCTGCAGAAGCCGGAGAAGAACCTGGGGCTCGGCTTCTCCAAGGGCAAGGACTTCGCCAACACCCTCGGCCCCTGCCTGGTCACCGCGGACGAGGTGGAGGACCGGCGGGACGCCGACGGCTTCCTCGACCTGGAGATGACGGTCACCCTCAACGGCGAGCTCATCGGCCGCGACACTCTCGCCAACGTGTCCTGGACCTTCGAGGAGATGATCGCCTACGCCGCCCGGGACGCCTGGGTGCGGCCCGGCGACATCCTCGGCTCGGGCACCTGCGGCTGGGGTGCGCTGGCGGAGTTCTGGGGCCGGCTCGGGGAGCGCACACCGCCTCCGCTGACTCCGGGTGACGTGGTGACGCTGACCGTGGAGCGGCTGGGCAGCGTGTCCAACCGGGTGGTTCCGGGCCGTACGGACGTGTATCTGCCGCGGGCCCGCAAGCGCGGACGGACCCCGCGGCCGTAGCGACACGCCGTTCTGACCTGCACGTATCCAGGGATCCGATGGTTGTTATCGGATCCCTGTGAGTTGTCCCCGGAGCCCTTCCTCGGCGATTGTCCCGTCGTTACGCTCCGATTTCACCGAGCTTCAACGACGCGGCCGGAAGGAACACCCATGGGTCTCGGAGCTATCGACCTGAATCTTCTGGTGGCGCTGGAAGCCCTCCTGGAGGAGAAGAACGTCACCCACGCGGGCGTCCGGCTGTCCACCAGCCAGTCCGCGATGAGCGGCTCGCTGGCCCGGCTGCGCCGGCACTTCAACGACGAGTTGTTGGTGCGGGTCGGCCGGGAGTACGAGCTGACGCCGCTGGCGGAGCGGCTGCTGCCGGTGGTGCAGGCCTCGCTGCACAAGGCCGAGGAGGCGCTGTCGCTGACCAGACACTTCGACCCGCAGCGCAGCCGGCAACGCTTCTCGGTGGTGATGTCCGACTACGTGATGTCGGTGTTCGTGGAGCCGCTGCTGCGGGTCATCGCGGAGGAGGCGCCCGGGGTGCGGATCGACTTCCACCCCATCGTGGAAGGGCAGCTGGAGAACGAGACCCATCTGCGCTGCCACGACCTGATGATCGTGCCCCTCGGCTACCAGCTGCCGGGCGTGAGCGAGGCCGTGATGCACGACCGGTTCGTGTGCCTGGTCGACCCGAACAACCCGCGCCTGGTGGACGGGCGCCTCGGCCTGCGCGACCTGGCGGAGATGCCGCACGTCGCGTGCGCCATCGGCAAGCTCACGCCCGCCGACCGCCAGCTGGAGACCCTGGGCATCACACCGCGGGTGCAGGTCAGCACGCCGGGCTTCAGCGTGATGCCGTTCCTGCTCAGCGGCACCGACATGGTCGCCCTGGTGCCCGAGCGGCTCGCCCGGCGCTACGAGGGCTTCGCGCGCTGCACGACCGTACCGACGCCGTTCCCGGACGTACCGCTGGTGGAGGCCATGTACTGGCACCACAACCGGCACTCCGACCCGGCCCACCGGTGGCTGCGCGAGACCGTGCGGAAGGTGGGCGCCTCGCTGGACGTGCCGTTGGGCTCGGACGCGCCCGAGGAGATCGCGGCCGTGGATGCCAGCCATGGCGAACACGCGTTTCCGGAGCTGTCCGCGGCTTCCTAGCGTGGACGGGAGACATCCCGCACGCAGTTTGGAGGAGCCGTGAGCCGTACGCGTCTGACGGGCCGTACCGTCGTCGTCACCGGGGCCGCGCAGGGCCAGGGAGCCGCGGAGGTGACGGCGGCCGCCCGGGAGGGCGCGACGGTGGTCGCGACCGACGTCTTGGACGAGACGGGCGAGAAGCTGGCCGCGTCCCTGCGCGCCGACGGCCTGGACGTGACCTACCGGCACCTGGACGTGTCGTCGCCGGAGGACTGGGCGGCGCTGGCCGCTTCCCTCGAGGTGGTGCACGGGCTGGTCAACAACGCGGGCATCCCGATGCGGGCCCGCCTGGGCGAGGTCGAACTCGCCGACTGGAACCGGGCGTTCGCGGTGAACACGACGGGCGCCCTGCTCGGCATCCAGGCGCTGGCCCCGCTGATGCCGGCCGGCTCTGCCATCGTCAATGTCGGTTCGGTGGCGGGCCTCACGGCCCATCACGCGGTGGCGTACACGGCGAGCAAGTGGGCGCTGCGGGGGCTGTCGAGGGTGGCGGCACTGGAGCTGGCGCCGCGCGGCATCCGTACGAACGTGATCCACCCGGGCTACATCGAGACGCCGCTGATGGCGTCCGCGAACCCGGTGTTCGTGCAGGCGCACGTGTCGATGACGCCCCAGGGGCGGGGCGGCACGGTCGACGAGGTGGCGCCGCTGGTCGTCTATCTGCTGTCCGACGAGGCGTCGTACGTCAATGGCGCGGAGATCACGGTCGACGGCGGGTATGCGGCGCACGGCGGGGTGAAGGCGATCACGAACGCACTCGACGTTTCGTGACGACCTCGGCAGGGCGGGCCTGCCCCGATCGGCGTCGAGGGCGCAGCAGGACCAGCGCGCAGACCAGCGCGGTCGCCGCGAGCACCACGCACGCCGTGAACGCGGCCCGGTAGCCCTCGGTCAGGGCGCCGAGTGGTGAAGGGCCTTCCGCATGGGAGAGCGCGACGGTCGTGACGACGGCGACCCCGAACGCGCCGCCGATCTGGAAGGCCGCGGTGTTGATCCCGGAGGCCACGCCTGCCTCCCGCTCCCCCACGCCGGTCAGGGCGGCGATGGAGCCGGCCACCGCGCAGGCGCCGAGGCCCGGTCCGAAGAGCAGCAGCCCGGGCAGCAGGTCGCGGACGAAGCCGCCGTGCACCGGCACCCCGGCCAGCAGCAGGCTGCCCGCGCCGACCAGCGTGAGCCCGCCGACGGCGACCGGGCGGGCACCGATGCGGGTGACCAGGGCCTGTCCGGCGTAGGAGCCGACGACGGCGCCGACCGGCATCACGACGTTGGCGAGACCGAACCGCAGCGGGGAGTAGCCAAGGACGCCCTGCCCGTACTGGGACAGCGTGTACGACATCCCGAAGGCGCTCGCGCCGAGCAGGAACACGACGAGATTGCCGCCGCTGACCGTCCGCGCGCGCAACAGACGCAGGGGGACGAGGGGTGCCGTGGCACGGGCCTCGATGCGGGTGAAGAGGACGGCGAGGACGACTGCGGCGGCGAGCAGCCCGGTCGTCCGCGCCGACAGCCAGCCCGCCTCGGGCGCCTCGACGACCGCGTACACGCAGGCCACGAGTGCGGCGGTGGCGGTGAGGGCGCCCGCCGGGTCGAAGGAGCGCGCCCGGGTGTCGGTGCGGCTCTCGCGCAGCAGCAGCGGGCTGAGTGCCAGCAGGAGCAGGGCGACGGGGACGTTGAGGAAGAAGACCCACTGCCAGCCGAGGACATCGGTCAGAGGTCCGCCGATCAGCAGGGCGGCGGTGGCACCGAAGCCTCCGCTGCCGGACCAGATGGCGAGTGCCCTGTTGCGTTCGTGCCCTTCCCCGAACGTGCTGACCAGCAGCGAGAGCGCACTCGGTGCCATGACCGCGGCCGACAGGCCCTGAACGGCGCGTGCCGCGACCAGCACACCGGCCGTCCAGGCGAGCCCGCACAGCAGCGAGGACAGCCCGAACAGCAGCGTTCCGGTCATGAAGACGCGGCGGCGGCCCAGCAGGTCGGCGGTGCGGCCGCCGAGGAGCAGCAGACCGCCGAAGCTCAGCAGATAGGCGCTCATCACCCACTGGGCGGCATCCGCGGACAGCCGGAGACCGCCCGCGATCGACGGCAGGGCGAGGAGCACGATCTGCGCGTCGAGGATCACCATGAACCCGGCGACGCACAGCAGGGCGAGGGCGTACCAGCGGCGGGAGTCGGTGGCGGGCACGGTCAGCCTCCCAGGCGCAGACCGGCCAGCCAGACGTCCGGTGCGCCGTGGGTCGGGCGTGTACGCAGAACCGAGGCGAGGATCCGGCGGAGCCTGGAGGTGGGGCGGGTGTGCGCGTGAGCGGTCATCGGAGCCTCCGGTGTCGTGTGGGTGCTTTCACCCCACCGACGAACGGCTCCTACGCGGATCGACACTCCGCGAGCCGCTTCTCCAGAAACCTCCGCTCGGCGTCGTTCTCCACCAGCTCCAGCGCCCGCTCGTACGCCTCGGCCGCCTCGCTCGTACGTCCGCTGCGGCGCAGCAGGTCGGCGCGGGTGGCGGGCAGCAGGTGGTAGCCGGCCAGCTCGCCCTCCGCCTTGAGGTCCGCGACCAGGGCGAGGCCCGCGTCGGGTCCCTCGGACATGCCGACGGCCACCGCGCGATTGAGGCGGACCACGGCGGAGGGCACGAAGCGCGCCAATTCGCCGTACAGGGCGGCGATGTCCGCCCAGTCGGTGTCCTCGGCCGTGGCGGCGGTGGTGTGGCAGGCGGCGATCGCGGCCTGGATTTGGTACGGCCCCGGGCGGCCGCGCCGCAGCGCCGTCTCCAGCAGCACCGCGCCCTCGTCGATCTCGGCGCGGTCCCAGGCGGTGCGGTCCTGATCCTCCAACGTGACCAGCTCGCCGGCCGCGTCCACGCGCGTGTGCCTGCGGGCGTCGTGCAGCAACAGGAGCGCGAGCAGGCCGAGCGTCTCGGGCTCGTCGGGCATGAGGCGGGCCAGCACGCGCGCGAGGCGGACGGCCTCGGCGCACAGGTCGGTGCGGACCAGGTCGCCGCCGGACGTGGCCGCGTATCCCTCGTTGAACAGCAGGTACACCACGCCGAGCACGCCCGTGGTGCGCTCGGGCAGGAGATGCGCGGGCGGCACCCGGTACGGGATACCGGCGTTGCGGATCTTCTTCTTGGCGCGCACCAGGCGCTGCGCCATGGTCGCCTCGGGGACGAGGAAGGCGCGGGCGATCTCCGGTGTGGTCAGTCCCGCGAGCGTGCGCAGGGTCAGCGCGACCCGCGCCTCGATGGCCAGCGCGGGATGACAGCAGGTGAAGATCAGCCGCAGCCGGTCGTCCTCGACGCCGCTGTCGTGGCCGTCGTACTCCGGATCGTACGGTCCCTCGTCCCGCGCCAGCACGGCCGCCTCCCGCAGCTTCGCCGCCCCCACCGCCTCCCGGCGCAGCACGTCGAGAGCGCGGTGGCGGGCGGTCGTGGTCAGCCAGGCGCCGGGGCGGCGCGGAATCCCGTCGCGCCGCCACCGGTCCAGGGCCTGGGCGAAGGCGTCCTGCGCGCACTCCTCGGCGAGGTCCCAGTCGCCGGTCACCCTGATCAGGGTGGCGACGACCTGGCCCCACTCCTCGCGGAAGGCGGCGGCGACGGCCTCCTCGACATCGCGCACGTTCACTCGCGGACCGGCCTCACCTCGACCGTGCCGCCGCCGAGGGCGGCGGAGTGCTTCGCGGCGAGGGCGATGGCCTCGTCGAGGTCGTCGGCCTCCACGAGGTCAACACCCGCGATGTACTCCTCGGTCCGGGCGAACGGCCCGTCGCCGAGCAGGACTTCGTCGCCCGCGACGCGGACGGTGGTGGCGTCGGCGGGATGGCACAGACGCGCGGTGACCCGTGCGTCGGCGGGCTCCTCCTCGTCCGCCGGAGCGCACACGAACAGCACGTACTTCACGGCTGTTCCTGCGCCGGCCGCGCGGGCGAGACGTGCTCGTGGGTGATCAGCCAGCGCAGGCCTGCGTTGCGGTAGCCGGTGGTCACGCGCAGCACCTCGTCCACAGACGTGCCGTCCGTGCGGGTGGCACGCGTGCGGACGAGCGCGTGGGCGAAGGCGATGCTCTCATCGACATGGATGCGGAACTCCAGCACCTCACGGATCACCGGCCCGGTGACGGTCGCGAACTCGTCCTCCACCGCCTTGCGGAGGGCATCGAGGCCGTGCCGCTCCCCGCCGTCGGCGGGGTGGAAGATCTCGGCGTCCGGTGCATAGCAGGCCAGCATCCGCTCGACGTCGCGCTCGCGGGCCGCCTCGGTGAGTTCCGCGTCGAGCCGGCGGACCGAGGTCTCCTCGTCCTCCTCGTCCCACATCGGCCAGAAGGGCCGTACCTCCATGGCGCCGATGGTGGCCACCGGGTGCTTGGCGGCCGCCTCGACCGCCTCCTCCAGGCTGTCGCACTCCAGCACGTCGAAACCGGCGACGTACTCCTTGGTCTCCGCGAACGGCCCGTCGGTGCGCAGCACCTCGCCGTCGCGCACCCGCACGGTGACCGCCTCGGAGGGCAGGGCCAGCCGGTGGCCGTGCAGCCGTACGCTGCGGTCGCCGAGTTCCTCCACCCAGGGTTCGACGGGTGCCATGCCCGAGGCGTCGGCCGTGTCGTCGCCGCAGACGAGCAGCATGTACTTCATGGTTCCTCCCGGTCGTCACGAGCTTCCTGCACCCCACCGACGAACGGCGGCGGCCCGAATCGACACCCCCGTACTCTTGCACCGTGACCATGCACATGCCCGGCGATCTCAGCATCGACGCGATGATCGAGGACCTCAGGATGCTCGTCGAGGTCGAGTCGCCTTCGCGTGATGTCGAAGCCCTGACGACCTCGGCGAAAGCCGTCGCCTCGGTCATCGAGAACCGGCTCGGCGGGCGGGCCGTCCTCGTCGCGAGCGAGGTCGGGCCGCATGTGCACTGGTCGGGCGGCAGCGACCCCAAGGTGCTGATCCTCGGCCATCACGACACGGTGTTCCCGCTGGGCACCCTCGAGCGCCGTCCGTTCAAGGTCGAGGGTCGGCACGCGACCGGTCCCGGCGTCTTCGACATGCTGGGCGGGCTGGTCCAGGCGATTCATGGCGTGGCCACGCTGGAGGACCGGTCGGGCGTGGAGATTCTGGTGACCGCCGACGAGGAGGTCGGCTCCCGCGCCTCCCGCGCCCTCATCGAGGAACGGGCCCTGGCCTGCGGTGCGGTGCTGGTGTGCGAGGGCGCCGCGGACGGCGGGGGCCTGAAGACCGGCCGTAAGGGCTGTGGCACGTTCGAGGTCTCCGTCACGGGCCGGGCCTCGCACGCGGGCCTGGAGCCCGAGGCCGGCATCAACGCCCTGGTCGAGGCGTCGCACCAGGTACTGCACATCGGGCACTCGGCCGCCCCGACATCGGTACGACGGTCACGCCGACCGTCGCGACCGCAGGAACCCTGGACAACGTGGTCCCCGCCGAGGCGAAAGTCGTCGTCGACGTCCGCGTCGAGTCGGGCGCCGAGAAGGAGCGCATCGAGTCCGCGTTCGCCGCGCTGGCCCCGCATGTGGCCGGGGCGAAGGTCACCGTCGAGGGCGGCATCGGCCGGCCCCCGATGCCCGAGTCGGCCTCGGCCGAGCTCTTCGCGTCGGCACAGCGGCTGCTTCCCTGGATCGAGGGCCGGGCGGTGGGCGGCGGCAGCGACGGCAACTTCACGGCCGCACTCGGCGTGCCGACACTCGATGGCCTGGGGGCGGTCGGGGGCGGTGCCCACGCCGACCACGAGTACCTGGTCATCGCCTCCATGGCTGAGCGGGCGAACCTTGTTGCCGGGCTCGTGAAGGCGATCCGGAACGCCTGAGGACCGCCACCTGCCAGGGAATTCACTGGGTGATCTCCTCGCCGGCCGGTACCGTGCGCGGTAGGACTGCGGGGGGGTGAGCTGGTGCGTCCAGCGCTGTTGGTGGATGTCGACGGACCGCTGAATCCGTATGCGGCGAAGCCGCACCGGCGGCCCGACGGCTACGAAACGCACCGTCTGCTGACCCCTCGTTGGGAGGCGGCCGAGCGGCGCCGGCTGGTCGCGTGGGGGTCGCCGACCAGGCCCGTGAAGCCTCTTCGGGTGTGGCTCAATCCGGATCACGGATCGGCACTGGCCGCGCTGCCCTTCGACCTGGTCTGGGCGACGACGTGGGAAGAGGAGGCCAACGATTTCGTCGCGCCGATCCTGGGCCTGCCCGAGCTGCCCTTCATCGCCTGGCCCTCGCCGCGGCCCGAGCCCGCAGGAGGTGTGTTCTGGAAGACGCCGGAGATCGTCGCGTGGGCGGACGGCCGCGCGTTCGCCTGGGTCGACGACGAGATCACCGATGCCGATCGGGCATGGGTGCAGGCGCATCACCACGGGCCCGCGCTACTGCACCGTGTCGATCCCCGGGCCGGGCTGGGCCCCGATGATTTCGCCGTGCTCACGGAGTGGGCGGCGAGCTTGAACTGAGCATCAGAGGCCGAAGTCCACGACGTCACCGGACAGTTGGGGCGCGGGCGAGTCGGGCTGGGAGCGCCAGATCCGCCCGATCTCATCCGCGGCGAACGGCCCGCCCCCGCTGTTCGATCATGGCGACCGCTTCCTCGCGGGCCTGGTCGACGGCCCGATGATCGGCCTCGCTCACCACGCCCAGTCGGCGACCGTGGGCGTATGCGTCCTCGTCCTTCCAACTCCACCGCGAGAGATCGGGTGCGATCACCAGGTCCAGGAGAAGGTCGAAGGTGTCGAAGCCGAGGGCCGTGCGGCGCATGGGCTGCTGGAAGTTGACGTACCAGTGGGCCAGTTGGTCGTCGTCGGCGACGTCGTAGAAGGCGTGCACGCTGAACCACGCACCCGGCTGCACCCACTGCAGCGTGGCCGTGCTCCGCCACGACCAGCGGTCGAGCTGCCGGCGCCCACGGGCCAGGTTCGGCAGGGCCCGAAGCCTCGCGGCCTCGTCGCCCGTCAGGAGCCACTCGATCCACGTCGTCGCGGCCAGCAGCTCCGCGCCGGGCCGGCAGCCCAGCACGAGCGCCTCGGCGCCGTCCTCGACGACCCGCAAGGCGTGCGCGCTCCACACCTGCCGACGGAACACATCACGGCGAACAGCCGTCTCACCCGGCTCGAACCTGCGCACAGCCCCACCTCCGCACACCACGATGCATCGCACACCGTGTGGCGAGGCTCCGAACCGCGCAGAACCCGCGAAGCACTCGCGGGGTGCCGAAACACGAGGAAGAGGCCGGGGTGTGCGACCCCGGCCTCTGTCTCGGTGCTCGTTGCACCGACCTCCGCGCTCCTTACGCCGACGCCGCCTGGATGCTCGGCTCGTCCACGCCCACCGCCGAGCGGGCGGTGTTCTTGCGGACCAGCAGCAGAGTGACCACCGCGCCGAGCAGGGAGGCGCAGCCGCAGATCACCACGCCCACCGCCATGCCGTGCCCGAGGGCGGTCTGGGCGGCCGCCCGGGCGCTGTCACTGCCGGCGTTGACGACGGCGAGCGGTCCGGCGGCCGCCTCCATGCCGGCGTCGGCGCCGCTGAGCTTGCCGACCAGGACCCCGGAGGCGGCACTCATCGCGACGGTGCTGATCACGGCCGGGCCGAGCGCCTGGCCGAACTCGCGGACCAGGCTGGTGGCGCCGCTGGCCATGCCGGTCATGTTGATCGGTACGGCGTTCACGGCCGCGGAGGTCAGCGAGGAGACCACGCAGATGAAGCCGACACCCAGCAGCAGCACCGGACCGATGAAGGCGGCCAGGGAGGTGGTCGTGATGGGCAGCGCGGCGATCCAGAACTGGCCCGCGGCCATGGGCAGCAGCCCGCCCATCAGCAGCCAGCGTGGCTCCACCCGGGTGAGCATCTTGCTCAGCACGGGCGCCAGCAGCAGCGGGATCAGCTGCAGGATCACGAACGGCATGCCGGCCCTGAGCGCGCTCAGGTGCATCACGGCGCCGAGCCGGATGGAGACGCAGTAGGCCGTGCCGATGAACCCGAACATGCCGGCCAGCGCGACGACTGCCGCCGCGGCGAACGACGGGATCTTCAGCAGGTCCAGGTTGAACATCGGGGACGCGGACCGCTTCTCGGCGAGGAAGAAGCCGATGAGGGCCACGGCGGCCAGGGAGAGCGAGCCGACGATGGCCGGGCTGCCCCAGCCGCGCTCGCCGCCCTCGATGATGCCCCACAGCAGGGCGGTCAGACCGACGGCGATCGAGATCTGACCGGGCCAGTCCAGCGAGCGGCCCTCGGGCGCCTTGGAGTCGGTGACCAGGATCCAGCAGGTGACACCCACGGCCAGACCGAGCACGACCGGCGGCACGAACGCCCAGCGGAAGTCCGCGACCGTGGCCAGCACACCGGAGGACAGCGGGCCGGCGGCGGAGGCGAGGGAGATGCTCAGCGCCCAGGTCGAGACCGCTTTCGCGCGGTCCCTCTCCCCTGGGGTGGCGGCCGCGATCACCGCGAGGGAGCTGGGGAAGAGCGCGGCGGCGCCGACACCGGCGAGAGCCTGGCCGATCCAGAGCATGGTGATGTTCTGGGAGGTGGCGTTGAGGAGTTCGCCGAGCGCGAGGATGAATCCGCCGAGTACCAGCAGACGCTTACGGCCGAACAGGTCGCCCACCACGCCGAAATTCAGCTCGAGAATGGCAGTGGGGAGAATGAAGGCGGAGGTCACCCAGGCCACCTGGGAACCAGAGGCACCGAAAGCGGCCTGAATATTGCCGTTGATCGGCGAGGGCACCGTAATGCACAGCTGTGCCGCGGCCACCGCGAGACAGCACGCTATGAGCGTCCCTGTGTCGAGTTTCTTCAAGGAAATCGATTCCGTCATCGCGCGTGCCCTCACTCTGCGTTTTTCTCTATGAGTTCGATGAGATTTCCCTCGGGGTCGGTGACCCAGGCCATGCGTATACCGGGCTCGGGGGACGCTCCCGGTGGCATGACCTCGCCCGCTCCGTGGGCCACCAGGGCCTCGTAGACGGGGTCGAGTTCGGGGGTGGTGACCGCGAAGTGCCCGTATCCCTCGGTCAGGGCGGCGGTCAGCGGGTCCGGCGCGCGCAGGCCGGGCGCGGAGCCGGGTCGGGCCAGCAGTTCGATGCGCCAGCCGTGCGGATGCTCCAGGACGACGGCGCTCAGCCCTGGCCCTTCGAGCCGGAACTCGAAGACCGGCTTCAGCCCGAACGCCTCCTTGTACCAGCCGGTCAGTGCCTCGAGATCGCGTACGTTGACGCCCACGTGGTCGAGTCGGGTGTCCACGGCCGCTCAGCCCGCCATCGCGCTGTCGCCGCCGTCGACCATGAGATTGGCGCCGTTGACGAACGCGGCCTCGTCGGAGCAAAGGAAGGCCGCGGCGCGCGCGATGTCCTCGGGCTCGCCGACCCGCCCGACCGGGATCCGCGCCTCCAGCTGGGCCTTCGGCCCGTTCGGATCGTCGAGGAACGGGGCGGTGGCCGAGGTGCGGGTCATGCCGGGGGCGATGGTGTTGACGCGGATGCGGTGCGGGGCGCCGGCCGCGCACAGGTGCATGCTCATCGCCAGCACCCCGCCCTTGGCGGCGCCGTGCGGCACCATCGGCATGAACGGCGCGCCCCGCACGGCGGCCACCGATGCGACGTTGAGGACGGCCCCGCCGCCACGCGCGATCAGGTGCGGCCAGGCCGCCTGCGTGCAGAAGTACGGGATGTCCAGCTCGTTCTTGATGGTGAAGTACCAGTCGTCGGCCGGCATCGTCTCGAACGGACCGTTCCGCAGCGCGGAGGCGTTGTTGTAGAGGATGTCGATCCCGCCGAAGGCCGAGATTCCGGCGTCGATCCACTCCCTTGCGCCCGCCTCGGTGGACAGGTCGACGGGCGCGAGGGACTGCATCACTCCGCCGGCCTTCTCGACGAGTTCCACGGTTTCCGCGGCGCTGTCCTCGTCGATGTCACAGCCGAATACGGTGGCGCCTTCCGCAGCGAATACCAGTGCCGCGGCCCGGCCTATTCCGGCCCCCGTTCCACTGATGAAAGCGATTTTCCCGGCCAGTCGACCCATGATTGCCCAAGTCCCTTGTCCCGTGCCCGCCGAAGTGCGGTGGTGGCAGCGTAGGTATGGGGTTGAGCCGGAACAAGAAATAGGTCAGCGAAGGGCCATCGGGGGTTCGTATGGCTGGTATGCGGGCCGGAGTCGCGAGGGACGGCGGCGCGAACCGCGGGCTACCGCCGGGCGGGCGGCCGACGAGCCCGGTGCACACTGCAAGGCGGCACCAGGTCAGCCGCCGGGCAACCCACTGAAGGCGGCCGCGAGCACGGCTCATGCCATCGTCCGGCCCAGGCCTACCGGTAGCGCGGGGCGGCTCGTCGGCGAGCACGCTGCAAACCCACTGCGAGCACGGCACATCCCATCGCCCGCACGGCGCAGGCGACCGGTAGCGCGGGGCGAGCCCGCCGGCAACCGCGGTGCAAGCCGCCGAACGGCGCACGGGCGAGCCGTGGGCGACGGCGACGCAAGTCAACCGCGAGCACGGCACAGGCCGACCGCAGGCACGACGAAGGCCGACGGCAGGCACGGCGCAGCCCGTCCGCCGGCAGGGCCGTCACCCCACGTCGAGGACCGCCTTGCCGCGCAGCCTGCGGCTGCTGAGCGCGTCCACCGCGTCCGCGATCTTGTCCCAGGGGCCGCGCCAGCCGACCGGGACGCGCAGCTTCCCGGCGGCGACGAGCGCGAGCAGCCGCCCCAACTGAGCCTGCCGGTCGGTGAGTCCGCCGCCGTTGTAGACCGACACGATCGTCTTGGGCGCCCTGCTGCCCAGCGTGGAGCCGACGGGCAGCACGGCCTCCCGCCCGGAGGCCCAGCCGATGCTCTGCAGGCTGCCGCCGGATGCCAACAGGCCGTAGGCGGCGGCGAGTTGGTCACCCCCGACCGTGTCGAGCACGATGTCGACCGGTTCCGTGACCTGATCGATCCCGCGCACCGTCTCGTCCGCCCCGAGTTCCGCGACCCACCGCAGCCCGTCCTCGGACCCGGCCACCCCGATGACGTACGCCCCGCCGAGCGCCGCGAGCTGCACCGCGAACCCGCCCACGCCGCCGGACGCCCCGGTCACCAGCACGCGCCGCCCGAGCAACGCCCCCGCCTGGTCGAGCGCCCGCAGCGCGGTGCCCGCCGCCACCGGCAGCGCGGCCGCCTCACCCAGGTCGACACCGTCCGGGACCACGGCGACATCGGCCACGTCCATCGCCCGCAGCGCGCCGAATCCGCCACCCTCCGCGAAGCCCACGACCGGGCTACCCACCGCCGGCCCGGTGCCGGCCGCCGCGGCGGCCACGACGACGCCTGCCGCGTCGAAGCCGATCACCTCACCGGGTTTCGCCTGCTGCGCGAACCACAGCTCGGCCGCGTTCAGCGAGGTGTGCCGGACCTCGACGAGGACCTGGCCGGGACCGGGCCGCGGGTCGGGGGCCTCCCCCGGCCGCAGCCGCCCGGGTGCTTCGGAGTCCACGATCAGTGCGCGCATGACGTGCCCTTCCTGTCGTCGGCCACCCGTCCCACGCCAACCGTGACCGGTCCGGAGTTCTTCCCGCCATACGGAAGGCATACGGAGCCCGTCCACGGTTGGATGTCTTCATGACCACCGACGAGCACGCACGGCTGATGCGGGCCAACCAGGCCAACTGGGACGCCCGCACCCCCGTCCACCTCGCCAGCCGGTTCTACGGCCTGGACCAGGACCTCGACCCGGCCCGCTGGTTCGCCTCCTTCGAGTGGGACGACCTCGGCGAGCTGACCGGCCGCGACGTGCTCCACCTGCAGTGCCACCTCGGCACCGAGACCATCGGCTTCGCCCGGCGCGGCGCCCGGGCCACGGGCCTCGACTTCTCCGAGGCTTCGGTGTCCGCCGCACGAGACATCGCGGCCGAGGCGGGCCTGGACGTCGACTACGTACAGGCCAATGTGTACGACGCCGAACAGGCCCTTCAGGGGCGGCAGTTCGACATCGTGTACACCGGCAAGGGCGCCCTCTGCTACCTGCCGGACCTGGACCGCTGGGCGTCCGTCGTCTCCCGACTCCTGCGCCCCGGTGGCCGGTTGTACCTCGTCGAGTTCCACCCCCTGCTCAACTCCCTCGGCCCGAAGCCCGGCCCGGGCGAAGGCCCCGAACTCCTGCTGCGCCACGACTACTTGGCCGGCGACGGCCCCGTGCACCGGGACGCGACGCACACGTACACCGACGGCCCGGCCGTCGAGGGCGCCACGGACAGTTACGAGTGGATGCACGGAATAAGCGAGGTCGTCAATGCGTTGACCGGGGCAGGACTGACCATCTCCAGCCTGCGGGAGAGTGACGAACTGCCCTGGCCACGCTGGCCGCAGATGGTCCGCGCCGAGTCCGGCTGGTGGCGACTGCCGAAGCCACGGATCCCGCTCCTGTACGGCCTGCTCGCCACTCGCTGACGGGTTTGACGCCGTAGCCCTTGTGGTACGGTCCTGCTAGCACTTGTGTACGCCCCCTTGAGGGCGCCGGTGCGAGTCCCATTTCAGTTCGCCGCATCGCCCGCCGTTTCCCGGCCGGTGCACCGGCTTTCCAGCACCGCCTCGTGACCGGCACCGCTGTGCCGTACCCCGAGGTGCTGTTCCCCGCCGCCGAAGGCCCATGTCCGCCTTCCTCTCGCGGCTCCCACCCCTTCCTTCCGCATGTCACATGCCATCCGTCCTCGAAAGGACCCATCACCATGACCACCACTCTCGAACACCCCCCTGTCAAGCAGGAGCCCACGACCCAGATCGCCACCGGTGTCCTCGACATCGACGCGGGCGGGAAGGGGCACCTGCGCGGCGAAAGCCTGCTGGCCTCGCCGTCCGACCTGCCCGTCTCCCCCGCGCTGATCCGCCGCCACGGCCTGCGCAAGGGCGACCTCGTCGAAGGCGTACGCGACGGTCGGCGCGCCCTGACCGAGGTCGTACGGGTCAACGGGCGCAGCCCCGAAGAACTGCGCGGCCGCCGCCACTTCCGTGACCTGACTCCGCTGCACCCGCGCGACCGGCTCCGCCTCGAGCACCCGGCGGCCGGGCTGACCGGGCGCGTCGCCGACCTGATCGCGCCCGTCGGCAAGGGCCAGCGCGGGCTGATCGTGGCACCGCCCAAGACCGGCAAGACCGTGCTGCTGCAGCAGATCGCGGCCGCCGTCGCCGGCAACCACCCCGAGTGCCGCCTGATGGTGCTGCTGCTCGACGAACGCCCCGAGGAGGTCACCGACATGCGGCGCTCCGTGCGCGGCGAGGTGTACGCCTCCACGTTCGACCGGGCGGCCAAGCAGCACATCGCGCTCGCCGAACTCGTCGTCGAACGGGCCAAGCGGCTCGTCGAGGCGGGCGAGGACGTCGTGATCCTGCTCGACTCGCTGACCCGGCTGTGCCGGGCGCACAACAACGCGGCCGCCGCCGGTGGCCGCACCCTGTCCGGCGGCGTGGACGCGACCGCGCTGCTCGGCCCGAAGCGGTTCTTCGGCGCCGCCCGGCTGGCCGAGGAGGGCGGCTCGCTCACGATCCTGGCCACCGCGCTGGTGGAGACCGGCTCCCGCGCCGACGACTACTTCTTCGAAGAGCTCAAGAGCACGGGCAACATGGAACTGCGCCTGAACCGTGAGCTCGCCTCCCGGCGCGTCTTCCCGGCCGTCGACATCAACCCGTCCGGCACCCGCCGCGAGGAACTCCTCCTGACCCCGGCCGAGTTGACCGCCGTACGCGGCCTGCGACGCGCCCTGCAGACCCGGGACGGCCAGGCGAGCCTGGAGACCCTGCTGGAGCGGATGCGGGACACCCCCGACAACGCGACGTTCCTGCGGCGGATCCGGGGAACGGTGCCCGCGGAGCAGTAATAGGGCATCCGAGTGCTCACGCGCCCCGCTCGGCCCTGGCACCACCGCGTTCGACCGGTCCGTTTCTACGTTGATCATATGATGATCGGAATTACGTCCCGAGCTGCCCTCTCCACCTGCGCCCTCTGCGTGGCCGGCCTGCTGGCCTTCACCCCCTCGGCCCTGGCCTCCGGCGGCGACCCGGGGCCCACGCCCGCCCAGCGGCCGGCAGCAACGCCACATCCCTCGCTGCTCTACCACCCGGGCACGCAGCTCCACTCCCGCGGCGACGCCCCCCTCCTTCCCGACGTCTCCGCCCTGTCCTGGCTGGTGGCCGACGCCCGCTCCGGAGACGTGCTCGCCGCGCACGACGCGCACCGCAAGCTGCCGCCCGCGAGCACGCTCAAGACCCTCTTCGCGCTCACCGTGCTGCCTGTCCTGCCCGCGGGCATCCGCCACACGGTGCGGGAGAAGGAGCTGGCGGGCATCGGGCCGGGCAGCAGCCTGGTCGGCGTCGCCGAGGGGCACACCTACCGGGTCGCCGACCTGTGGCGCGGTGTCTTCCTCAACTCCGGGAACGACGCCGTGCACGTCCTGGCCTCGCTGAACGGCGGCTGGCGTGCGACGGCCGCGCGGATGCAGGCCAAGGCCCGCTCGCTCGGCGCCCTCGACACGCATGTGCGCTCGCCCGACGGCTACGACACACCGGGCCAGGTGTCGTCCGCGTACGACCTGGCGGTGTTCGGCCGGGCGGGGCTGCGCAACGCGGAGTTCGCGCGGTACTGCGGCACGGCCTGGGCCTGGTTCCCGGGCGGTGGCAGCGGGTCGTACGAGATCGTGAACACCAACCGGCTGCTGACCGGGGCGGACGGCGTGGAGCCGTACCGGGGGCTGATCGGTGTCAAGAACGGCTACACCAGCAAAGCGGGCAACACACTCGTCGCCGCGGCCCGCCGGGACGGGCGCACGCTCGTCGTCACGGTGATGAATCCCCAGGCGGGCGGCGGGTTCACGGTGTACGAGGAGGCCCGTCAGTTGCTCGACTGGGGGTTCGGGGCCGCGGGACGTGTCGCGCCCGTCGGCTCGCTGGACGCCCTGCGGCCCGGGCCGCGCCCGGGGCCCCACCCGGTGGCCGCGGCCGTCGCGCCGGAGCGGGGCACGGGCTGGCCGGAGGCGGGGGTCATCTCCGCTGCCGCGGCGCTCGGTGCGGGCGCCGTGGCGCTGGTGTTGCGGGGCAAGGGCGTGCGTCCGGTGGAGAGTTGACCGGTGGGCAGCCACAGCAGCAGGCCGAGGGTGATCCAGGCGTAGATGTTGCTGCCGAGGAATCCGTCGATGCCGGAGGCGTCGTGGAACCACAGCCACACCACGCTGGTGCACAGCACGGCGTACAGGGCGCTCGCGATGCGCGGGTGTCCGGCGCGGATCAGTACGGCGAAGGACGGCAACAGCCACACCAGGTGGTGCACCCAGGTGATCGGGCTGACCAGGCAGGCGGCCAGGCCGGTGAGGGCGAACGCGGCCGGCCAGTCGCCCAGGGTGAGTGCGCGGTGCGTCCGGTACGCCCAGACGGCCAGGACCAGCAGGACCGCCGCCGCCCACATCGTGCGGTCCGGCTCGCCGAGGCGGGCCAGGATGCCCTGCAGGGACTGGTTGGAGACGTAGTCGAGGCGGCCCACCCGGTTGGTGTCCCACAGGGCCCGGGTCCAGTAGAAGCGGGAGGCGTCGGGCGCCACCCAGGCCGCGAGCGCGGTGGCCGCGCCGGTGACGGCCGTGGCCGTGGCGGCCGCGCGCCACCGTCGGGCGAGCAGGAGCAGGCCGATGAAGACCGCGGGAGTGAGCTTGATCGCGGCCGCCAGGCCGATGCCGACGCCCGCCCAGCGGTCCCGTCCGGACCGCAGCAGCCAGGCGTCGGTCAGGACGAGGGCCAGCAGCAGGAGGTTGACCTGGCCGAAGCTGAAGGTGTCGCGCAGCGGCTCGAACAGGGCGAGGACGCAGGCGCCCAGGGCACAGCCGTACCAGCCGTAGCGCCGCCACGCCCCCTTGGTCAGGATGTGCACGACCACCGCCAGGGCGGCCAGGTTGAGCAGCAGCGCGCAGGCGATCGCCGTGTGCAGGCCCAGCAGCGCCATGGGCAGCATGCAGACGGCCGCGAACGGCGGGTAGGTGAAGCCGTACGTCGTGCCCGGCACCCGGTAGTCGTAGATCCGTCCGCCGTCGTGGACCCAGGTGTTGACGGCCCCGTAGTAGACGCGCAGGTCGAACCAGTCGCGCAGCAGCGGCACGGTCGCGGTGAAGACGGTGACGGCGGCGGCGAGGGCGAGGACCAGGAGGAGGCGGCCGCGGTCGGTGCGGGGCGGGGTCATGCCGTGCGCTCCAGGGCGGGTGCCTGGGCCGCCTGGTGGGCCTGCCACAGCACGACCACGGCGAGCACGCCGCCGGAGACGGCCAGCATCAGCTGCCCGCTGTCCACCGGGCCGCCGCTCGGCAGGGTGGCGAGCGCGAGCACTCCCGTCACGGCCGCCACCCGGTGCCGTACCGATGCGGTGGGCGCCGCGGCGGCGATGAGGAACAGCCCCCACAGGGCGTACCAGGGGCGGATCGCCGGGCCGAAGGCGGCCACCGTGGCGAGGCTGAGGCCCAGCGCGTAGACCGGGCGCGGGCGCAGCCGCCACCATATGGCCGCCACCACGACGGCGGTGACCGCGAGGCCGAGCACGTGCCAGACCGGGAGGGCCAGGGGTGCCAGGTCGCTGCCGAGGCGTTCCAGCAGGGCGCCGGTGGCCCGGCCGAGGAGGCTGCTGAGGGCCCAGTTGTGCGGGGAGACGGGCGTGTCGAGGGCGCCTATCCAGCCGTATCCGGTGCCGGCGACGGCGGTCGCGGCAACGGTGGTGGCCGCGGCGGCCACGACGGTGGTCACCACGGCCTTGGCAGGCCGGCGCCCGGCGCGCACCTGGAGCACCACGACCGCCGCGAGCCCCAGCACGGCAGGTGCCTTGACCAGGGCGGCGAGCGTGACCAGCACGGCGCCCAGCACCGGCCAGCGGCCGAGTGCCGCGACCAGGCCGACGCCGAGCAGGCCGAGCATGATGGCGTCGTTGTGGGCGCCGGCGACCAGGTGCAGCAGGACGAGCGGGTTGAGGGCGCCGAGCCAGAGCGCGGCGGCCGGATCGGCGCCGCTGTGGCGGGCGAGCCGGGGCAACGCGGCCGCCATCAGCGCCACGCCGAGCAGCGCGACCAGCCGCATCCCGACCAGGCCGGCGGGCAGTTCGCCGCGGGTCAGGCCGGACAGTGCGGAGGCGACGGCGAGGAAGACGGGGCCGTACGGCGCTCCGGTGTGCCGCCACAGCGGGGCCACCTCGTCGGCGAGCGGGCCGCCGAGCTGGGAGGGCCCGTGCGCGTACACGTCCATATGGGCGTCGACCATGGCGCCCTGCGCGAGGTAGCTGTAGACGTCCCGGCTGAACAGAGGCGGGGCGAGCAGCAGCGGCGCGGCCCAGACGGCGAGGACGAGCAGCAGGTCGCGCGGGGTGGGCGGTTCGGTGCTGCGGACGAGCCGCCCGAGCAGCAGCCAGGCGGCTATCAGCAGGACGACGCCGAAGTAGACGCCGACCAGGCCCAGCGCCGCGTGGATGTTGGCGGGGGCCAGCAGGTCTCGTACGGGCAGCGCGCCGGAGGTCTCACCGCCCAGGGCGAGGAAGGCGGTGCCGGCCAGGCCCAGGACCTGGCAGCGGCGGAGATCGACGGGAAAAGCCATGGCCAACACTCGGGAAGCGTGTCAACGCCGGGTGGCCGGAACTTGACGCGCCGCCCTCCGGACGGGGGCCTGCGTGTGACCGGCGTGTGATCTCGGGTGTCCGACCGATGAGTTCTCCGGGTGCGGAGGGTCTGCCTGGTACCCGACACTCGTTTGCGACTCTCGCAGAACGGACGTGATGACCGTGCCGCACAGCTCCGCCCATGCCAAGGTCAACGGCCTGGAGATGTACTACGAGGTCCACGGTGCCGGCGACGACAGCCGGCGTCCGCTGGTGCTGCTGCACGGCGGTGTGCAGACCGTCGGCCTGTCCTTCGCCGCCGTACTGCCCACGCTGGCCGCGGATCGCCGCGTCGTCGCACCCGAACTGCAGGGGCACGGCCACACGGCGGACACCGACCGCGATCTGACGGTGCCGAACCTCGCCTCGGACGTCGTGGCGCTGCTCGACGAACTGGGCATCGAGCAGGCCGACTTCATCGGCTTCAGCCTCGGCGGGCTGACCGCGCTCGAGGTCGCCGTACGGCATCCCGAGCGCGTCGGACGGCTGGTGCTCGCCGCCACGCAGTACCAACAGGGCGGCTACCACGAGGAGATCAGCACCCCTGGCTCCTCCTCCCCTCGGCTTCCCAGTCAGGCCGACTTCCAGGAGATGGCGGACGCGTACGCGGCCGTCGCCCCGCACCCCGAGCACTTCCAGGACTTCCTCGCCAAGGTCGCGGCCGCGGCGCACTCCCCGCTGCCGTGGACGGACGACGACCTGCGCGGGCTGCAGGCGCCCACGCTGCTGGTCATCGGCGACACCGACTTCGTGCGTGTGGAGCACGCGGCGGAGATGCAGCGGCTGATCCCCCGGGCTGCGCTGGCGGTCCTGCCGTCCACCACGCACGTCGATCTGATGCGGCGCACCTCGCTGCTGCTGCCGCTGCTGACGGAGTTCCTGGGCTGAGCCCGCCCGCTCAGAACACCGACACCCCGGTCAGGGTCGTGAAGCGGTCCAGCGCGGCGACTCCCGCCACCGAGTTGCCGCGCTCGTCGAGCCCGGGGCTCCACACGCACAGCGTGCAGCGGCCGGGGACGACCGCGATGATGCCGCCGCCGACACCGCTCTTGCCCGGCAGGCCGACCCGGTAGGCGAACTCGCCCGCCGCGTCGTACGTTCCGCAGGTCAGCATCACCGCGTTGACCTGCTTGGCCTGGCTGCGGGTGAGCAGCCGGCTGCCGTCGGCGCGGATGCCGTGGCGGGCCAGGAAGCCGGTGGCCAGGGCCAGGTCGGCGCAGGAGGCGGTGATGGAGCACTGGCGGAAGTACTGGTCGAGCAGGGCCGGGACGGGGTTTTCGATGTTGCCGTAGGACGCCATGAAGTGGGCGAGCGCGGCGTTGCGGTCGCCGTGTCCGGCCTCGGAGGCGGCGACGTCCTTGTCGAAGTCCAGCGTGGGGTTGCCGCTCTCGGTGCGCAGGAAGGTCAGCAGTTCGCCGGCTGCGTCTCCGCTACGGGTCTGCAGGCGGTCGGTGACGACGAGGGCGCCGGCGTTGATGAACGGGTTGCGCGGGATGCCGTTCTCGTACTCCAGCTGGACCAGGGAATTGAAGGGGTTGCCGGAGGGCTCGCGGCCCACGTGCTCCCAGAGTTCGTCGCCCTCGCGGGCCAGGTCGAGGGCGAGGGTGAAGACCTTGGTGATGGACTGCGTGGAGAACGGCTGCCGCCAGTCCCCCACCCCGTAGACCGTGCCGTCCGGCTCCGCGACCGCCATGCCGAAGCGACGCGGGTCGCAGGCCGCGAGCGCCGGGATGTAGTCGGCGGGGCGGCCGCGGCCGGGGGTGTGTTCGATCTCTTCTGCGATGCGCTCCAGGACGGGCTGGAAGGAGTGGGACGACGGCGTTGTCATGATCACCATCATGCCGCAAACCCACGCAGTGGGTTCGACCCCGTTCGCGGCCGCGGGCACGAGTCCGATCAGGCATGTCTTGGGGCGAACTCCGCGTGCTGGCCCGCCAGTCCCGAGCCCGCACGTCAAGGTGAGGCGACACGGTCTCCATGAACCCGGGGCCGTACAGCCATCGAGACAGGAGCGAGATTGCGCCAGCGGATCGAATGCACCGAAGTCCCCGGCTCGCCTCGGCGGGAGCACGGGGGCGAAACCGCGGCCGTCGGCGCGCTGCCGCGCCGACGCGCCGCGGTGGGCCTGTGCGCGATGGTGGTGCTGCTGGCCGGATGCAGCCTGCCCGCGCCGCATGTGCCCCTGCGGACGAATGCACAAGGCGGACGGGACTTCTACGTCAGCCCGCAGGGCAACGACAGAGCCGACGGCCGGACCCCCGAGACGGCCTGGCGCACGCTCAGGCACGCCGATGCCCTGCGGTTCAAGCCCGCCGACCGGTTGCGGCTGCAGGGCGGCGCGCGCTTCCCGGGGACACTGAGCATCGGTCAGGGAGACGCGGGCAACGACCACAAGCCCGTCGTGATCGAGTCCTACGGAAGCGGGCGGGCGACGATCGCGGCCGCCGGCACGCGCGGCATCGAGGTGCACAACACGAGCGGGGTCGTCATCCGCAACCTGATCGTCGTCGGCGACGGCGCGGCCTACCGGGACGAGGACGGCATCGCCTTCGTGAGCGATCTGCCGGGGCACCGCAAGCTGCCGTACATCCGGGTCTCGGGTGTCGAGGTGACGGGGTTCCGCAACGGCATCCGGCTGCACGGCGGCTCCCAGGCGTCCGGCTTCCGCAACGTGCAGATCTACGACTGCTCGCTGCACACCAACCAGGACGCGGGTCTCGTGACCGACGGCCCCGCGTTCGACGCGGACGCGCCCGAGTACGCCCACGAGGACGTGACGGTGTCGAAGGTTAGTGCGTACCAGAACGTCGGGGACCCCGAGGCGTCCGGCCGCAACACGGGAAGCGGCATCGTGCTCGGCAGCGTCCGCCACGGCATCGTGCAGCAGTCCGTCGCCCGGGACAACGGGATGTCGTCCTCGGCGACCGCCATGGAGGGCCCCGAGGGTATCTGGACGTACGACTCGACGCGGATGACGTTCCAGCGGAACATCTCCTACGCCAATCACTCCGGTTCGCAGGTGGACGGCGGCGGCTTCGGCCTGGACAACAACGTGTCCCACTCGCTGATGCAGTACAACCTGGCCTACGGAAACGACGGGGCGGGCTTCCTGGCGTACTCCGCCATCTGGAACTCGGTCCACACCGACAACACGATCCGGTACAACGTCAGCCACAACAACGGCCGCAAGATCCAGGACTACGGCGGCATCGTGGCGGAGGGATCACGGGTCACCCATCTGTCCATCTACCAGAACACGGTGCTGATCACGGCGAACGGCTCCGTCCGCGCACCGGCACTCCGGCTCCAGCCCAACCTCGGTTCCGTCACCGTCCGCAACAACGTGTTCGTCACGGACGGCGCTCCCGTGGTGGCCGCCCAGGGCGCCTTCAACACGTCGGACGTGCTGATGCAAGGCAACGACTACCACAGCAAGGGCGGCTGGATCCTGCAGTGGGGCGAACGCTGGTACACCGACCTGGCCTCCTGGCGCCAGTCGGCGGGCCAGGAGGCGCAGGGTGCGCGGGCCACCGGCACCGACGCCGATCCCTGCCTGGCCCAGGTCGCGCTGCCCGCGTCCGGCCCGAATTTGTACGGCGTCGGGCCGACACGCGGTGCCCTGGCGTCCCAGTGCGTGGGCACGCTGGCCGGTGCCGCTGTCGACCTGCGCGCCCTGGGTGTGAAGCCGGGGCCGGTGGACTACTTCGGGGCGCGGCTGACGGGGTCTCCCGTCGTGGGGGCAGTGCAGGCCGTTCCGAAGGCGTGAGGGATCGTCACTCTGATCGCGTCGCCGTGGCCCGGTGCCGGGACGGGAGCGGGGCGTCCCAGGGCGCGCAGGTGCCAGCCGGCCGCCCGCCAGACCGCCGGGTCCAGGGCGTTGCGGGCGTCCAGCATCCGTGGTGCCCGGACCACCTCCGCCAGCTCGAGGGGGTCGAGGGTGCGGTACTGGCGCCATTCGGTGAGGTGCAGCACCACGTCCGCGTCCTGGCACGCCTGGACGACGTCGGTGCAGTACGCGGGCCCGGGCAGCGCCTCTCGCGCGTTGTCGAGGCCTTCCGGGTCGTGGACGACGACGTCGGCGCCCTGAGCGACGATCTCCGCGGTGACGGCCAGGGCCGGTGAGTCGCGCACGTCGTCGCTGTCGGGTTTGAAGGTGGCGCCGAGCACGGCCACCCGCCGTCCGTCGAGGCTGCCGCCCACGAGCTGACGAGCGAGGTCGACCGTCCGGAAGCGCTGGTGCTGGTTGATCCGGTCGATCTGGCGAAGGAAGCTCACCGCCTCGCCCACCTGCAGTTCCTCGGCCCGGGCCAGGAACGCGCGGATGTCCTTGGGCAGGCAGCCCCCACCGAAGCCGAGACCGGCGGACAGGAAGCGGCGCCCGATGCGCGCGTCGTGGCCGAGCGCGTCGGCCAGGGTGACCACGTCGGCGCCCGCGGCGTCACAGACCTCCGCCATGGCGTTGATGAAGGAGATCTTCGTGGCCAGGAAGGAGTTGGCGGCGACCTTCACCAGTTCCGCGGTGGCGGGATCGGTTCCGATGCAGGGAGTGCCGACGCGCAACAGCGGTGCGTACACCTCGCGCAGCAGCTGCTCGGCCCGGGACGAGGTGACCCCGAGGACCAGACGGTCGGGGCACAGCGTGTCCCGGACCGCGAACCCCTCGCGCAGGAACTCCGGGTTCCAGGCGACCTCGGCGTCGACGCCGGGGCGCAGTCGTGCCGTCATCCTGCGGCTGAGCGACCGGGTGGTGCCGACCGGAACGGTCGACTTGCCGACGACCAGGGCGTCCCGGGTCAGCAGCGGTGCCAGGCCGTCCACCACCGCCTCCACATGGCGCAGATCGGCAGCGAGGGAGTCGGCGCGCTGCGGGGTGCCGACACACACGAAGTGGGCGTCGGCGAAGTCCGCGGCCTCCTCCAGCGAGGTGGTGAACCGCAGCCGTCCGGCCTGGGTGTTCCGGATGAGGATCTCCGGCAGACCGGGTTCGAAGAAGGGTGCCCGGCCCGCCGCCAACGCCTCGATCTTCCTCGTGTCCGTGTCGACGCCGAGGACATCGTGTCCGATCTCCGCCATGCACGCGGCGTGCACGGCTCCGAGGTATCCGGTACCGATGACGGTCAACCGCATCAAGTTCTCCTGTCTCGCGGGCCACCGAATCCCTGGGTCAGCGGGAGTAGCCGTCCGGGTTGAGTTGCTGGAAGCGCCAGGCGTCACGGCACATGGCGGCGACATCACGTGTGGTGGTCCAGTCCCAGGCCGCAGCCACCGCGCGCGCATCGGCGACGAGTTCGGCCACATCGCCCGGCCTGCGGTCGACGACCTCGTAGGGAATCGGGCGGCCGCTCGCCTCGCCGAAGGCGGCGACCAGTTGGAGCACGGAGGTTCCGGTCCCGGTGCCGAGGTTGAACGTCTGCATGCCCCTGCGGTCGTCCAGGTGCTCGACGGCCACCCGGTGTCCCTCCGCGACGTCCATGACGTGGATGTAGTCGCGAACGCCGGTGCCGTCGGGTGTGGGGTAGTCGTTTCCGAAGACGCTGAGCTTCTGTCGGCGTCCCACGGCGACCTGGGCGACGTACGGCATCACGTTGTTCGGTACGCCCCGCGGATCCTCGCCGAGCAGGCCGCTCGGGTGGGCTCCGACCGGGTTGAAGTAGCGCAGCGCGAGCACCCTCAGCTCTGCCAGGTGGGCGCAGACGTCCTCCAGGATCCGCTCGCACGTCAGCTTGGTGCGGGCGTAGGGGTTCGTGGGTGCCACGGGGCTCTGCTCGGTCAGCGGAACCGTCTGGGCGTCGCCGTACACGGAGCACGAGGAGGAGAAGACCAGCCGGTGGACTTGGTGTTCGCGCATGACCGACAGCAGGGTGCAGGTTCCGCCCACGTTCGTGTCGTAGTACTCGACCGGATGAGCCACCGACTCACCGACGGCCTTGTGGGCCGCGAAGTGGATGACCGAGTCCACCCGGTGGCGGGCGAAGACCTCCGCGAGGGCCTTCCGGTCGCGCACGTCGACGTGGAAGGCACCGGCGAGCGGCCGGCCCGCGGTCTTGGTGATGCGCTCCAGGGCGTGGGGCGAGCTGTTGACGTGGTTGTCGACCACGACGACCTCGTAGCCGTGGGTGAGCAGTTCGACGCAGGTGTGGCTGCCGATGAAACCTGCGCCACCGGTCACCAGGACCGTTTCGGGCATGGGGCACCTCGTTCCGTCAGGGGAAGGGCATCCGGTCGGGACGCCGTTTGTGCAGGTGGCGTCAACCGGTGATGAATCCGCGCAGATAGACGGGGAAGATCAGCAGGGCCCAGGCCAGAGGCACGAGGGCGAGGAGACCCGCGGTCAACGGCAGGGCGGCGGTGCGCAGGGCCCGGTGCACGCCGACGCCGGCCGATCTGGCGGTCTCCCGGATGTGCAGCGTGCCGACCGCGAGGGTGACCAGGGCGTAGGAGAGCGAACCGAGCAGGCACAGGAAGACGTAGCCGACGGCGGGACCGGTCAGCTCCCCGACCACGGCCGAGCCGGAGAGGACGACGGTGATCAGGAGGTAGGGCAGCATCAGGCGCAGCGGCAGAGGTTCCATCCCGTCACGGCTCTTGGGTGTGACCTTGAAGACGACGTTCTTGGGTCGCAGCCGCTGCATCAGGGCGACGGCGGCTCCGCAGGCGACGTACGGCCAGCGGGCCAGGGCGAACAGCCAGCCCTCCCAGCTCAGCACCGGCGCGTCGACGGGCCGCAGCAGTCCGCGCCGACGCAGCAGCATGGTGAGCAGGACCAGGAAGAACGACATGGCCCAGAAGTGCCCGAGGAAGGAGAGGTAGTCGACGTCGACCCACGGGATGCCCGTGACCGCGGCGACCGGTGGCAGCAGCAGACCGCAGGTGGTGGTCAGCGCCAGCAGCGGGTAGTACGACAGGGCGGACGCGAACCGGAGCCGGAGCCGGCCGGGCATGCGCCGCAGATGCTTCGGGAGCATGCCGAGCAGCATCACCACCAGGCTCCGTGACCACTGGAACTCCTGGGTCACCATCGCGGCGAACGTGATGGGGCCGTCGCCGTGCGCCTCCGCGTCGATGGCGAACGCGCCGTGCCAGCCCGCGGAGTTGAGCAGGAAAGTCGTCGAGAAGTCCTCGGCCAGTTCGGGCCCGAGTCCGCCGATGTCCCGCAGGGCCCGGGTCCGCACGGCGTAGTGGGAACCGATGCACAGCGGGGCCAGACCGTCGCTGTGGCCCAGTTGCATGGGTCCGTGGAAGGTGGCCTCGCGGTGCAGCCGTCCGCGCGCCGACCAGGAGGTACGGGCGTTGGCGTCGCACACGCTGGGTGCGGCCACGTAGCCGATGGCCGGATCGGCGAACGGGCGGACCATCTCCGCCAGGTAGCGGGGGTGGGGAACGTGGTCGACATCGAGCTGGGCCACCACGTCGTAGTCCCGGTAGCCCCAGTGGTCGTAGAAATGGGCGAGGTTGCCCTCCTTGCACCGGGTGCGCCGCGGCCAGACGTCCCGGTGGTACGAGGCGACACCGCGCCGGCAGGACACGCGCACACCGTTCGCCGCGCACCAGTCGAGGATCTCCTGGTCCGGGTCCTCGTCGCACAGCCACACGTCGTACGAGTGCGGGAAGTCCTGGTGCAGCATCGCGCTGAGGGTGGTGCGGGCCACCTTCCAGGGCTCCGACGGCGCCCGCGTCACCACGAACGCGGTCCGCAGCGGGGACACCTCGATCTCCGGGGAGAGGGTGCGCAGCCGCAGCACGGCGACGACGAAGTACAGCGGCAGGAGCGACAGATACAGCAACAGTGCGCTGTTCACCGCGAACCCCAGCCAGCCGACCCGGTGCTCCTCGCGCAGCCACCACTCCCAGAAGCAGACCAGGGCGGCCGCCCAGCACGCAGCGAGCAGCGCCACCGTGATCCGGTCCGTTCGCCGCAGACGGGGGACCCAGTCGCCGGGGCGCGGCTCGAGCGCTCTGGGCTGTTTGGCGAACACGGGTCCGTCGGCCGGTGCGTCGACGACGTTGCCCTCCGAAAGCGTCCGCAGATGGGCTTCCAGTGTGTCGCCGGGGTTGTCCCGCGAGGTCAGCGTGGAGCCGAGGGTGATGCCCGACGAGAGGTCGGGATCCATCTGGGTCACGATGCTGCGGGGGTCGCGCGCAACGGGCCGGGTACGGACGTGGCGACGCCGGCCTGCTGGCCGCCCCGGATCGCCGCGAGTGCGGCGGCGACGTCGTCCGGTCTGGCGGCGAACCATTCCACCGTGCGGCGCAGACCGTCCTCGATCCCGACGTCCGGGCGCCAGCCCAGGCGCTCCGACGCCCGGGTGATGACCGGCCGGCGACGGGTGGGATCGTCGACGGGCAGCGGATGGAACTGGACCTCGGCCTGAGACCCCGTCAGTTTGAGCACGCGGTCGGCGAGTTCGAGCACGGTCAGCTCCACGGGGTTGCCCAGGTTCACCGGTCCGGGCTCGTCGCGGTCGAGCATGGCGAGGATTCCGCGTACCAGGTCGTCCACGTAGCAGAAACTGCGCGTCTGCTTTCCGTCGCCGTAGACGGTCAACGGTTCTCCGGCGAGGGCCTGAACGACAAAGCTGGACACGACCCGACCGTCGTGCGGGCGCATGCGCGGACCATAGGTGTTGAAGATCCGAACGATTCCGGTATTCGTACCGCAGTGCGTCCGGTAGGCCTGGGTGATTGCCTCGGAGAACCTTTTCGCCTCGTCGTACACGCTGCGCGGTCCGATCGGATTCACATGCCCCCAGTACGTTTCGTCCTGCGGGTGCACTTCGGGGTCCCCGTAGACCTCGCTCGTGGAGGCGAGCACGAAGCGGGCGTCATGGTGCGTCGCCAGACGCAGTGCGTTCTCCGTGCCGCGGCTGCCCACAGCAAGCGTTTCCAGCGGGCGTCGGAGATAGTCGGGGGGCGAGGCCGGGCTCGCCAGGTGGGCCACCGCGTCGACGGCACCCGCCACCCCGATCGACCGGCTGACATCGGTGCGGACGAGCTCGAATGCCGGATTCCCGATGAACGGGGCGACGTTCTCGGGGTCTCCGGTCGAGAAGTCGTCGAGGCAGACGACTTCGTCACCGCGTCGGAGAAGTGTTTCGCACAGATGCGATCCGAGAAAACCGCCGCCACCCGTAACGGCCACACGCATGAATTCTCCTGGATTCATCGAAGCATTCCGTCACTCCGCCCGACGCAGGAAGAACAGGGGTCGTTCACCGGGGCAGGAGACGGCCCGTTTCGAAGGCCGCAGAATTCACCATATGAGCATTAGTAGCACTTTCCGATGAGTGGCGAACCGGGCTGCGCCGATCAGCCGGTACCAGCGCAGGTGCCGAGGTGGGGTGCAACACCGCCACCGCCCGGTGGGGCCGGTGCACGGCGGTCGTCGCGCATTCATCCCTGGGTGTGACGGCACCCGCGTGCCGCAATGGTCCGGCTGCCCGGGCCGACCAGCACGGCACGCGAGTGACACCTCGTCAGATCACCTGCGGCGCACCGCTGCCGGCGAGCACCTCCGGGCGCAGCAGCCCGGCCAGCCGCTCCGCGGGCAACAGGCCCTTCTCCAGGACGAGTTCGGCCACACCGCGGCCGGTGGCGAGGGCCTCCTTGGCGATGTCGGTGGCGGCCGTGTACCCGATGTGCGGGTTGAGGGCGGTGACCAGGCCGATGGAGTTCTCCACGGTGGCGCGCAGGGCCTCGGTGTTGGCGGTGATGCCGTCGACGCACCGCTCGGCCAGCGTGACGCAGGCGCTCTGCAGGTGGGTGATGGACTCCGACAGGGAGTGCAGGATGATCGGCTCGAAGGCGTTGAGCTGGAGCTGTCCGGCCTCGGCGGCCATGGTGATGGTGACGTCGTTGCCGATCACCTCGAAGGCGACCTGGTTGACGACCTCGGGGATCACCGGGTTGACCTTGCCGGGCATGATGCTCGAACCGGCCTGCACCGGCGGCAGGTTGATCTCGCCGAGGCCCGCGCGCGGCCCCGACGACAGCAGGCGCAGGTCGTTGCAGCTCTTGGAGAGCTTGACGGCGATCCGCTTGAGCACGCCGGACATCTGGACGAACGCGCCGCAGTCCTGGGTGGCCTCGACCAGGTTGGCGGCGGTGACCAGCGGCAGCCCGGTGATGGCGGCGAGGTGGCGGCGGGCCGACTCGGCGTATCCGGCGGGGGCGTTGAGTCCGGTGCCGATGGCCGTGGCGCCGAGGTTGATCTCATGGATCAACTGGACGGCCTCGTCAAGACGGTTACGGTCCTCGTCAATCATGACGGCATACGCGGAGAACTCTTGACCGAGCGTCATCGGCACCGCGTCCTGCAACTGTGTACGGCCCATCTTGAGCACATCGCGGAACTCGACGGCCTTACGGGCGAAGGAGTCCTGCAGTACAGCCATTGCCTTGAGCAGTCCACGTACCGCAAAGACCGTCGCTATCTTGACGGCGGTCGGATAGACATCATTGGTCGACTGCCCCAGGTTGACGTCCTCGTTGGGGTGCAGGAACCGGTACTGGCCCTTCTCGTGCCCCATCAACTCCAACGCCCGGTTGGCGACGACCTCGTTGGCGTTCATGTTGGTCGAGGTGCCGGCGCCGCCCTGGATGACGTCGACGACGAACTGCTCGTGCAGCTTGCCGTCCCGGATCTCCCGGCAGGCCTCGACGATCGCGGCGGCCTTCTCCGGCGCCAGCAGCCCGAGCTCCTCGTTGGCGAGAGCGGCGGCCTCCTTGACGGCGGCGAGGGCGTCGATCAGGTGCGGGTAGGCGGAGATGGTGGCGCCGGTGATGGGGAAGTTCTCCGTGGCACGCAGGGTGTGCACGCCCCAGTAGGCATCGGCGGGGATGTCGCGGTCGCCGAGCAGGTCGTGTTCGCTACGGGTGGCAGCGGTCGTCATGAGGGTGCGGGTCCTCTTTCAGAAGGGGTGAGGGTGAGCGCCCTGTCTTTGTCTTCAGGGGCGCGGGACGTTGTTGATCTGCGGCTGACGCCGTGTGGGCACGACCGGCCACAACGGGCCCGCAGATCCGGAACAACCGATCAATCCAGGTGCTACGCACAGACGGTCAGCGGAACCGGGTCAAGGGCACGCACCGGCCGCACGCAACCCACCGGCTCGCCTCCGCCGAGCAACGGCTCCCCCGCGAACTCCGCGAGCAGCGAGGGATCCACGCCGGCCCGCGCGAGCGCCGCCGCGGTCACCGGAACACGCGCCCGGTTGGCCCCGTCGGCGATCTTCACGGCAACGGTCCGCCCATCGGCAAGGGCCGCGACCTGAACGCCCTCGAACCCGTCCTTGGACAGCAGCCCCGGCACGGCCCGCATCAGCTCCGCCACGTCCCGCCCGGCCCCGGAGGCCATCTCGGCGTGCTCACGCATCGCGTCGGCGACCCGTGCCTCCGGCGTACCGGCGACGGCCGTGGTGATTCGGGCGGCGGCCCGTGCAAGACCGTGCAGGGAGATGGAGAACAGGGGTGCGCCGCAGCCGTCGACGGTCACCTGGGCGATGCGCTGCCCGGTGAGGTCCTCGACGATCTCCGCGATCGCCTGCTGGAGGGGGTGCTCGGGGTCGAGGTAGTCGTCCAGGGACCAGCCGTTGAGCACGCAGGTGTAGAGCATCGCCGCGTGCTTGCCCGAGCAGTTCTGCGCGAGCCGCGAGGGCAGGCGGCCGGCCCGGATCCAGTCGTCCCGGACGGCCGGGTCGTACGGCAGGTCCGGCACGTTGCGCAGACGGTCCTCGGTGAGCCCGGCGAGCTCGAGGATGCGCCGGGTGCCGGCGAGGTGGCGTTCCTCGCCGGAGTGGCTGGCCGCGGTGAGTGAGAGGAGGTCGCCGTCGAGCGGGAGGCCGGCCCGGGCCATGGCGACGGCCTGGACGGGCTTGAGGGCCGACCGGGGGTAGAAGGCGGCCTCGATGTCGCCGAGTTGGAACTGGACCTGCCCGTCGGTGTCGAGGACGACGACGGAGCCGTAGTGGATGCCCTCCACGACCCCGCCGCGTATCAGGTGGGCGACGGGGGCGTGGAGGGGCTCGCGGATAAGGGGTGGGTCCGCGACAGAACTGCTGAACATCACTGCCTCTTGTCAGGGAGCGCGCGAATCACGCGCCGGTTCCGGTCGTGGGTTGGGTCTCGCCGGCCTTGCGGGCGACCCGGCCGCGGATGCCGAACCATCCGCCGACCAGGGCTCCGACGATGAGCGGCAGGCACAGCACGGTGGTGCGGCCGGCGCCTCCGTCGGCGTACATGAGGACCAGGACGGAGGCGAGGAAGGCCAGCGTCACGAGTTCGGTCCAGGGGGAGCCCGGCAGGCGGTAGCCCGGGCGGGTCAGCTCGCCCTTCTGGGTCTTCTGCCAGAAGAGGAGATGACAGATCATGATCATGCCCCAGGTGGAGAGGATGCCGATCGCCGCGAAGTTCAGGACGATCTCGAAGGCGTCCGCCGGGACCACGTAGTTGAGGCCGACGCCCAGGACACAGATACCGCTGGTGAGCAGGATGCCGCCGTACGGGACCTGGCTGCGGCTCATCACCGAGGTGAACTTGGGGGCGGAGCCGGACATCGCCATGGAGCGCAGGATGCGGCCGGTGGAGTACAGGCCGGAGTTGAGCGAGGACATGGCCGCGGTGAGGACGACGAGGTTCATCACGCCGCCGGCCGCGGGAATGCCGATGTTGGACAGCACGGTCACGAAGGGGCTCTCGGCGGCGCTGTACTTGTTCCAGGGCAGCAGCATCGACAGCAGGAGCACCGAGCCGACGTAGAAGAGGCCGACGCGCCACATGATCGAGTTGATCGCCTTCGGCATGATCTTCTCGGGGTTCTCGGTCTCGCCGGCGGCGACGCCGACCAGCTCGACGGAGGCGTAGGCGAAGACGACGCCCTGGATGATCAGCAGCATGGGCAGCATGCCGTTGGGGAAGACGCCGCCGTTGTCGGTGATCAGGGCCGGGCCGGGGCTGTGCCCGTCGACCTGGTGCTGGGTGCCCAGCAGGAAGATGCCGATCAGCATGAACGCCACGAGCGCGCCCACCTTGATGATGGCGAACCAGAACTCCAGCTCTCCGAACATCCTCACCGAGATGAGGTTCACGGTGAGGACGACGGCGAGCGCGATGAGCGCGATTACCCACTGCGGGATGTCGGAGAACATGCCCCAGTAGTGGGTGTAGACGGCCACCGCGGTGATGTCGGCGATGCCGGTGGTGGCCCAGTTCAGGAAGTACATCCAGCCCGCGACATAGGCGCCCTTCTCGCCCAGGAACTCGCGGGCGTACGACACGAAGGCGCCGGACGAGGGCCGGTACAGGACGAGTTCGCCGAGGGCGCGCACGACCAGGAAGGCGAAGATGCCGCAGACCGCGTAGGCGATGAACAGGGACGGGCCGGCGTCGGCGAGGCGGCCGCCTGCGCCGAGGAAGAGACCGGTGCCGATCGCGCCGCCGATGGCGATCATGTTGACGTGCCGGGACTTCAGGGACTTGCTGTAGCCCGCGTCGCCTGCGTCGACATGTGCGGCCGGTGTGCGTGTCTCTTCTTTGAGGTGCTGCTCGCTCACGCCTCGGGTCCGCCTTCCGTGGGGATGTCCGTGCGCGGGGGGCGCACGATGTCGGTGAGGGTCGTCTCGACGCGGTCCAAGTGGTGGGCCATGGCCTCCACGGCGTCGAGCTCGGAACCGTCCATCAGGGCCTCGACGATCGCCCGGTGCTCGCGGTTGGACTGCTCGCGGCGGCCGCCCAGTTCGTTGAGGAAGGCCGACTGACGCGCCAGTGCGTCCCGGATCTCCTCGATGACCCGGCGGAAGACCGGGTTCTGGGCGGCCTGGGCGACGGCGAGGTGGAACAGCGAGTCCAGCGCGACCCAGGAGGTGGTGTCGGTCTCCCGTTCCATGCGCTCCAGCAGGTGCGCCAGGTGGTCCAAGTCCTCGGGCGTGCGGCGCACGGCCGCGTAGCCCGCCACCGGGATCTCCACGTGACGGCGCACTTCCAGCAGGTCGCTGGCCGCGTAGTCGCCGAAGGTGGGGTCCTCGACGGCGTTGGCGACGACGAAGGTGCCCTTGCCGGTCTTGGAGACGGTCAGGCCCATCGTCTGCAGGGCCCGGAGGGCCTCGCGCAGCACGGGCCGGCTGACCTCCAGGGTGCGGCAGAGCTCCGCCTCGGAGGGCAGCTTGTCCCCCACGGCGTAGTCGCCGCGCTCGATGGCGTCGCGCAGATGTGCCAGGACCGCTTCCATGGCGCTGATACGCCGCGGACCCTGACTGGCTGTCTTGCTGTCTGACAGGTTCACGGGAGTGATCCTGCGGGTGACGGGCAGGAACTGTCAAGGGATGTCTCCCCCTGCGGCCCAAGGATGGCCCGCTGCACACCGTGAAGCTTGCGTGCAAGGCTGGGTAGACGGACTCCTGACCGGACGAACCGAGATGCGGAGGACGCCATGGACTGGGGCCGGTTCGCGCAGCAGATGGCGTCGATGGCCCGGGATCTCCTCGCCCAGGAGTCGGTCGGCGCCACACTGGAACGGATCACGCACTCGGCCACAGAACTGGTGGAGGGCTGCGACGCGGCCGGCATTCTGATGCTCCACGGCAAGAAGGTGGAAACGCTGGCCCCCACGGAGCAGCTGGTCGTCGACAGCGACCGGCTGCAGGAGCAACTGGGCGAGGGACCATGCTTCGACGCCGCCCGCACCGTGGACGGAGAGCGGGTCTTCCGTATCGCGGACTTCACCCGGGAGCAGCCGGCCTGGCCCGGCTACGCGCCCCGGGCTCGCGAGCTCGGCGTGGGCAGCATGATGGGCTTCCTGCTGTACACCGAGGACGAAGAGCTCGGCGCGCTGAACATCTACTCCCGCAACCCCGGCGTCTTCACCGATGCCAGCGAACTGGCCGGCTGGCTGCTGGCCTCGCATGCCGCGATCGCCTTCTCCAGCGCCCGCACCCACGCCCAGATGGAACACGCCGTCGCCACCCGCCACGTCATCGGCGAGGCCATGGGCATCCTCATGGGCGCCCACAACCTCACCGAGAAGCAGGCGTTCGAGACCCTGCGCCGCTTCTCGCAGGAGAACAACATCAAGCTCCGTGAGGTCGCCCGGCGGGTGTGCGAGCAGGGCAGCGTGGACTGACCGCACGGGCGGCTCCCCCGGCTCGTTGGCTGAACCAGAGGAGCCTGACCGGGACAGCCCCCCAGGGGATCGCAGCTGAACCCGGCCTGAAGGCCAAGTCCCCAGCCCGGCGACCTTCACGCGTCCGCCGCTTCTGGGGACCGGGGTCAGCTGCTGAGGGCTCCCGTGCTCAGCAGGCCCAGGAGCAGTACGCCGACGATGATCCGGTAGACGACGAAGGCGTTGAAGGAGTGCTTGGCGACGAACTTCAGCAGCCAGGCGATGGAGGCGTAGGCGACGACGAAGGAGACGATCGTGCCGACGGCGAGCGGGGCGGCGCCCACGCCCGTGCCGAGGGCGTCCTTGAGCTCGTAGAGGCCTGCGCCGGTCAGGGCGGGGATGCCGAGGAAGAAGGACAGGCGGGTGGCGGCGACGCGGTCCAGGTCGAGGATGAGGGCCGTGGACATGGTGGCGCCGGAGCGGGAGAAGCCGGGGAAGAGCAGGGCGAGGATCTGCGAGCTGCCCACCAGCATGGCGTCCTTGAACGTGGTGTCGTCCTCACCGCGCTTGTGCCGGCCCATCTGGTCCGCCGCCCACATCACGCCACTGCCGACGAGCAGCGAGCCGGCGACCACCCACAGGGAGGCGAGGGGGCCCTCGATGAGCGACTTGGCGGCGAGGCCGACCGCCACGATCGGGACGGTCGCGGCGATCACCCACCAGGCGAACTTGTAGTCGTGGTGGTAGCGCTCGTGCTTGTTGACCAGGCCGCGGCCCCACGCGGAGACGATCCGCACGATGTCCTTGAAGAAGTACACGAGCACGGCGGCGATCGCACCGACCTGGATGACGGCCGAGAAGCCGACGACGGCGTCGTTGTCCACGGGGATACCCATCAGCCCCTCGGTGATCTTCAGATGTCCGGTGGAGGAGACGGGCAGGAACTCGGTCACCCCCTCGACGGCTCCGAGGACGACGGCCTGACCGACGTTAATGACGCTCATGGGATCCAGTTCTGCAGAGTTGGTCGACAGTGCTGTAGACAGTCTTACTACGCGCGGGTGTGATCCGGGTGACTACGCCCAGAGCGCCTGGGCGATCGACACCCCGACGAAGGCGGCGCCGAGGCCCGCCGTCACGCTCCCGAGGACGTTGGCGGCAGCGTAGAGCCCCGCCCCGGTCTCGGTCAGCCGCAGGGTCTCGTACGAGAACGTCGAGTACGTCGTCAGGGCCCCGCACAGGCCGGTGCCGAGCAGGAGGCGGAGGTGGGCTCCGGCGGCGCCCTCGGCCGCAGCGCCGGTCAGCAGGCCCAGGATCAGGCAGCCGGTGACGTTCACCGCGAAGGTGCCCCAGGGGAAGACCGAGTCGTGTCTCGACTGGACCGCGCGGTCGGTGAGGTAGCGCAGCGGGGCGCCCACCATGGCGCCCGCGACGACCAACAGCCAGTTCACAACGACTTCTTACCCTTCGCGTCCGTTCTGCCGGGATTATCCTCGCGGCCGACATACCTGATGACCTCGCAGTCGTCGAGGATGACCAGGCCCTCGCCGACGAGTTCGTCGAGCTGGGGCAGGAAGGCGCGCACGCGCTCGTCGGTGTCCACGATGACGATCGCGACCGGCAGGTCCTCGCTCAGGGACAGCAGCCGCGAGGTGTGGATCAGGGAGGAGGCGCCGAAGCCCTCGATGCCGCGGAAGACGCTGGCGCCGGCGAGGCCTGCCATGTGGGCACGGTGGACGATCTCGGAGTAGAGGGGCTTGTGGTGCCAGGTGTCGTTCTCGCCGATGAAGACGGTCACGCGCAGGGCGCTGCCGGTCAGCCTCGTCATGGCTGCCTCCACTTCAGGACACGGCGGGCGGCGGCGACCGCGAGCCACACCGCGGTGAGGGCCGCGAGCAGGGTCGCGGCGAGGTAGGCCAGCCCGGTGCGGGGGTGGCCGGAGTCGACCAGCTGCTGGATGTCGACGGCGTAGGTGGAGAAGGTGGTGAAGCCGCCGAGCACGCCGGTGCCGAAGAAGGGGCGTACCAGGCGGTGGGCGGCCCACACATCGGTGATGACCACCATGAACAGGCCGATCACCGCGCAGCCGACGACGTTGGTCCAGAAGGTGGCCCACGGAAAGCCGCCGGGCTGGGTCGGCCACCACAGGGACAGCGCGTAGCGGGCGGTGGCGCCGGCGGCGCCGCCGACTGCGACCACCGCGACGACAGGGGCCTGGGCGCGCCAGGCGGAGCGCCGCGGGGTGCGGGGACCGGCGCGCAGGCTCTCGGCTTCCGGGGCTGTCATGGTCGTACGTCTCCTACTCGCCGGGGCCCGGGCGTGCGGGCGCCGCTCCTTCGCAAGTAGGGACCGTTGGCGGCACCACTGCCGCGGTTCGGGTACGGCGGGCCCCACCGCCGCGCCGCGATGTGGTGGTCGCGGCCGGGCTACAGGGTAGCGCCCGGCCCGGAGCGGGGTCATTTCGGGGCGGGGCGCTCGCACACCGCGATGCCCCGCTCCCACAGGCTCCCCAGGACCAGGTGTCCGTCCGCCTCGCAGACGCTGGTCACCATGCGGAAGCCGGAGCGGCGGCGGGCGAGGTGGTGGACGGTCTCCCCCTGGTCGTCGACCGCCAGGACGCCGATGCCGCCGGTGGGGCGATAGGGGGCGTGGACGGCGATACGGGCGGCCGCGCCGCGGACGGCGGGGGCGGTGCGGTGCAGCAGGTCGAGCGGGGGGATGCGGGGGCCGGCGAGGGAGACCCAGATCGGGCCGTCGGGTGAGCCGCGCCAGATGTTGTCGGGCATGCCCGGCAGGTTCTCGGCGAGCGGTTCGCTGCGTCCCGCGCTCGGACCGGTCAGCCAGTAGCGGGTCAGCCGGCGGGCGCCGGTCTCGGCGACGGCCAGGAACGATTCGTCGGCGCTCAGGGCGAGTCCATTGGCGAACTGGAGCCCCTCCAGGAGGACTTCGGGGTTTTCGCTGCCGGGCGCCAGGCGCAGCAGGCGGCCGGTTCCGGTGTGTTCGACGATGTCGCCGATCCACTGGTCCAGGGGGTAGCGGCGGCTGGAGACGGTGAAGCAGATGCTCCCGTCGGACAGGGCGACCGCGTTGCTGCAGAACCGCAGCCTCTCCCCCGCCACCGAGTCGGCGAGGATGCGCACGAAGCCCTCTCGGAGGTCGACGCGCAGCAGCCCGAGTTCGGCGTCGCACACCAACAGGGCGTCGTCCGGGAGGAGTTCGAGGCCGAGCGGCCGCCCTCCCGTTTCGGCGAGCACTTCGACGCGGGCGGGCGCATCGCCCGTCAGGCCGTCGATGCGCAGGATGCGGCCGTCCTCCACTCCGGTCAGCACACGGCCGCGGGCGTCGGATACGACGTCCTCGGGGCCGCGGCCGCCGATGGCGACGTACCGAAGCGGGACGAGTTCACTGGGACGGTCCATGAAAACCTCCTCGTCGAGGCCGGGACAGTTCATGCTGGCATGCATACGCATGCCCGCCGGGTGCCGCGTCACCCGATCAGGTTTACCGGGACGTATTCCTGGCCACTCAGGACACCACCACCGGTAGCTCCGGGCCGGAGGAAGGGGTGGTCCCCATGTCGCGGTCGGCCGTCTGGCACCGGCTGGGGCTCACCGAGTTGCACCGGCGCGGCAAGGAGCTGGAGCTGCTGCACCGGGCCATGGGCTTCGCCACGCTCGCCCTGGTCACGTTGGCGCCGCTGCTGATCCTGGTGGCGGCGGCCGATCCGCTGGGGCACGGCGGGTTCGCGCTGTGGCTGGTGGACGGCATGGCCCTGTCCGGACGGTCCGCCGACGCGCTCGCGCATGTCTTCGGCCCGACCCGCCAGGTGATCAGCACCACCAGTGCGCTGAGCGTCGTGCTGCTCGCGCTGTTCGGCATGTCCTTCGCGTCGAGCATGCAGAACGGCTACGAGCGGATCTGGAAGACGGCCGCCGCTCCCTGGCACCGGATCTGGCGGCACGCGGTCTGGCTGGTCATGCTCATGGGATACCTGTACGCGCAGGTCCAGACCCGCACCGTGCTGGAGGGTCCGCCCCGCATCCTGCTGAGCATGGGCGTCGGCCTGCTGTTCTTCTGGTGGGGGCCGCACTTTCTGCTCAGCCGCCAGGTGCCCTGGCGCTATCTGCTGCCCGGCGCGCTCGCCACGATGGCGGGCCTGGTCGGCCTGCGCGGCTTCTCGTACCTGGTGTTCACCCCGCTGCTGGTCACCAACGCGATCAGCTACGGCCCGGTCGGCACCGTCCTGGTGGTGGAGTCCTGGCTCGTCGGTGTGGGGTTCGTCGTCTACGGCGGCGCGCTGCTGGGCCGGATCCTGTGCGAGCGGCTCGGGCACCTCGACCCGCCGCCGGACCCGACGGCACCGGAACCGACGGACCACGGGCCAGGACCGTCGGCCCTGCGCTCCTAGGGTGGCCTACCAGCCCTTCTCGAACATGCGGGCCACCTCGGCGATGCGTATCTCGTCGCGCCGGTAGTAGGTGCGCCGGCGGATCCTGCGCGTGCGCAGCAGGCCGATGCCGGTGAGGAGTTCGAGGTGGGTGCAGGCGACCGCGCGGGGCACGCCGAGCTTGGCGGCGACGGCGTCCGCGGTGACGCCGTCCTCGACGAGGTCGCCGTGCGGCTGCGGCGGGAAGTGCGCCGCCGGATCCTTCAGCCACTCCAGGATGTCCAGGCGCTTCTCGCTGACGGGAGTCCTGAGCATGTCGTCCCCCTCTCCGGACGGACCACCGCAAACCGCGTCTTCCCACTCTCCCGCAGTCGACGCCGCCGTGTCCGGGACTCGGCGACCCTTGTCCGGGACCGAACGGCCCAATGAACACAGGGCCGTTCGGCCCCATCGCCGGGAACAAAGGGCGAGGGCCCGACCGCTCCCCTGCGGCCGGGCCCTCTCCTCGCGGTTCAGCGGTGGCTGAACCACGCCATCGCCGGGAGCGCCTTGTCGTCGTAGCCGAACAGGGCCTGGTTCTCCCAGCCGTTGCCGGAGGTGGAGTCGGTCGGGTCCCAGCCGTTGCCGGCGACCGCGGTCCAGGTCGCCTCCCAGTAGAAGACGCCGAGGCCACGGCCGTTGGGGACGGCCTCCACGATGTTGGCGACCGCGTTCATCCACGCCAGCTGCCCCGCCGAGGTGGCCGGGTAGCCGGTGACCAGTTCGCCGGTGGTGTCGATCTGGTTCTCCAGGGAGTCGTCCTGGGCGAGGGTGAACGGGTAGGCCGTCTCCGCGATGAAGACGGGCTTGCTGTAGCGCGAGGCCACGTCGTCCAGGGTGGTCTGGGCCGCGGCCAGCGAGCCGTGCCAGTAGCCGTAGTACGACAGGCCGATCACGTCGTAGTTGATGCCGTACGTCTTGGCGTTGTCGAACCACCAGCGGACGGTGGAGTCGTCACCGGCGTTGGCCAGGTGCAGTGCGACCTGGGTGCCCGAGGAGACCGCCTTGACCGCGCTGTAGCCGGAGTTGATCAGGCCGGCGAGCTGCGACCAGTTGTCCGTGGAGCCCTCGGACCACAGCATGCCGCCGTTGATCTCGTTGCCGACCTGGACCATGTCGGCGGTGGTGCCCTGGGACTTGAGCGCGTTGAGCACGTCGTACGTGTGGTTGTACACGTCCGTCTTCAGCTGGCTGTAGCTGTGGCCGGACCAGGCGGCGGGCTTGCTCTGGGCGCCCGGGTCGGCCCACTTGTCCGAGTAGTGGAAGTCGACCAGCAGCTTCATGCCGGCCGCCTTGATGCGCTTGGCCATGGCCAGCACGCGCGTCTTGTTGTTGTAGCCGTCGGCGGGGTTGACCCACACCTTCAGGCGCGCGTAGTTCATGCCGGCGTTCTTCAGGATGGTGACCGCGTCGCCGGCGGTGCCGGAGCTGGTCTTGTAGACGCCGCCGAGGGCCTCGCTCTTGGCGAGGGACGATATGTCGGCGCCCTTGACGGACAGTCCGGTTGATCCTGATGCGAAGGTCAGGTCGTCAACATTGATCCAGTTGCCGGCGTTGGCGTCACTGTTGATGCTGATCGTGCACTGGTTGTTCGTCACATTGATCGACGTGACGATGCGGACCCAGCTGCTGGTGGAGACCGGCAGATCGGTCCTCTGTTCCGAACTGCCGCAGTTCTTCAGGGATATGTAGGCCGAGTTCTGCCCGCCGCTGGAGCGGACCCAGGCGGTGAGCGTGTGGTTGCCGTTGGTCAGCCCCGACAGGTACTGGTACGTCTCCACCTTGTACGCGGAGGACGCGTACTGGGACAGGCGGTAACTGCCGCTGTGGCCACCGGACTCGGTGTACGAGGCGCCCGTGTCGCCGTACTCCGACCAGCCGGTGGGGCCGGCAACGCCCGCACCGTCCGACTCGAAGCCGCCGTTGGTGAGCGTGCTGGCCGCCTGCGCGCTGGGTGCGGGCAGGGCGACCAGGGCGAGCCCGGCCACGAGCGGCAGCAGCAGGGCCCTGAGCGTGCGTCTGGGATGGAACATCGTCGTCCGTCGTCCCTTCGACGAATGGGGATGGGGAGATCCCCTGAGGATGGGGGTGTCCCTCCGGTGGGTGCGGAGGGAGGGCCCCTCCACCCGCGGCTCTCGTGGCACACGCGGGCGAAGGGGAGTCGGTTCAGCCGTCGAGTCGTACGACCCGGACGGCTCCGGCGGGGACCGCGAGGCGGCCCGCGGCGCGTTCGCCGGTCAGCAGCTCGGTGCCGGATACGTCCAGCGGCACCTTGGCATCCGACGCGGTGTGGTTGATCGCGAACAGGTAGCTGCCCGACTCGCCGGTGCGGCGCACGACTTCGACGTCCCGGGGCAGGTCGGCGCGCGGCGCGACACGCGCGTCCTCGATCGCCCAGCCGAGCAGGGCGTCCAACCCCTCGGCGCCGAGGCGGGTGGAGACGTACCAGGCGGTGCCCTCGCCGAGGCGGTGGCGGGTGACGGCGGGATGGCCGGCGGTGAGGCCGTCGGCGTAGGTCCACACGGTCTCGGCACCGCGCGGGACGACGAACTCCGTCCACACGTCGCCGCTGAGCTCGGAGCCGTCGGGGCCGGTGATGCGCACCAGTTGGTCCGGCAGCAGCGGCGAGAACTCCTCGACCGTGAGGCCGAGCACGTCCCTGAGCGCCCCCGGGTAGGCGCCCTCGTGGACGGCGTCGTGCTCGTCGACGATGCCGGAGAAGTACGACACGACGAGGGTGCCGCCGTTCTCGACGTACTCCTTGAGGTTGTTCCCGGCCGCCTCCGTCATCAGGTACAGGGCGGGCACGACGACAAGGGGATAGACCGACAAGTCGGTTTCCGGGTGGGCGAAGTCGACCGTGAGGTGGCGGTCGTAGAGGACCTCGTAGAAGGCGTCGGCGCGCTCGCGTGCGTCGTGGTCCTCGCTGGGGCGCCATTCGAGGTTCTGCGCCCACCAGGAGTGCCAGTCCCACAGGACCGCCACGTCGGCCCGGGTGCGGGTGCCGCGGATCGTGCTCAACGAGTCGAGCGATGCGCCGAGTTCGACGACCTCGCGCCATACGCGGGTGTCGGTGCCGCCGTGCGGGAGCATCGCCGAGTGGAACTTCTCGGCGCCGCGCCGGGACTGCCGCCACTGGAAGAACATGGCGCCGTCGGAGCCGCGGGCCACGTGCGCCAGCGAGTTGCGGGCCATCTGGCCGGGGGCCTTGGCGGGGTTGCGGGGCTGCCAGTTGACGCCCGAGGTGGAGTGCTCGAGCAGCAGCCACGGAGCACCGCCCGCGACCGAACGGGTCAGGTCGGCGGCCATCGCGAGGTTGACATGGGTGCGGCGGCCGTCGGTGATCAGGTAGTGGTCGTTGGTGACGAGGTCGACCTCGCTGCCCCAGGCCCAGTAGTCCACGGAGTCGCACTGGCTGAGGGCGGTCATGAAGTTCGTCGTGACCGGGACGCCCGGCGAGAGGCGGTGCAGGATGTCCCGCTCCGTCACGAAGTTCTCGCGCATGGTGGCGTCGGCGAAACGCTTGTAGTCCAGCGCCTGGGCCGGGTTGACGGCCGTCGGGGTGGCGCGCGGCGGGTTGATCTGCTCGAAGCCGGCGTAGCGCTGGCCCCAGAAGGCCGTTCCCCAGGCCTCGTTGACGGCTTCGACGGTCTCGTACGCCGACTGCAGCCAGCGGCGGAAGTGGGCGGCGCAGGAGTCGCAGTAGCAGGCCGAGACGGGGACACCGTACTCGTTGTGCACGTGCCACATCGCGAGGGCGGGGTGGTCGCCGTAGCGCTCGGCGAGCTGCGTGGTGACGGCCGCCGCGGCTGCACGGTAGTCGGCGTTGCTGTGGCAGATGGCGGCGCGGGAGCCGAACTCGTAGCGCACGCCCTCCCGGCTCACCGGCAGCGCGTCGGGGTGGGCGCGGTAGAACCAGGCGGGCGGGCAGACGGTGGGGGTGCCCAGGTCGACGCGTATGCCGTGCTCGTGCAGCAGGTCGAAGAGGCGGTCGAGCCAGCCGAAGTCGTACACCCCGGGTGAGGGCTCCAGCAGCGCCCAGGAGAAGATCCCGACACTCACCATGGTCACGCCGGCTTCCCGCATCAGCCGGACGTCCTCGTGCCAGACGCTTTCCGGCCACTGCTCGGGGTTGTAGTCCCCACCGAAGGCGAGCCTGGTGAGGCCCCTGGGGCTGGTCTCCGGCATGGATCTCTCCCGTTTTATCGATCATTTGGGAACGTGCACACACAGCGGCGGCGGTGCGGGCCCAACATAACCGCACAGCAACAACCATTGACAAGTGTCCGGGATGTTTCTCTACTGTGAACGCTCACAGAGAGCATGACAGGTCCCCGCGACGGGCGGGGACCCGGCTCCTGTGATTCGCATGGCAGGTTCCCGCAAGAGGCGGGAACCCAGGTCAGGGGAGAGATCCATGCCCAACACGACGCGTCGTCGCCTCGTGGCATCCACCATCGCCGTCGCCCTCGGCACCACCGCACTCGTTGCCTGCGGCTCGTCCGACAGCGACAGCAAGACCGAGTCCGGGCCGGTCACACTGACGTACTGGGCCTGGGTGCCCGGCATGGACAAGGTCGTCGACCTGTGGAACAAGGGTCCGGGCAAGAAGGACCAGATCACCGTCGTCTTCAAGAAGCAGGCGTCCGGCGACTCGCTGGTCACCAAGATCCTCACCGCACACAAGGCGAAGAAGGCCCCCGACCTGGTGCAGGCGGAGTACCAGGCGCTGCCGACACTGGTCAGCAATGACGCGCTGGCCGACATCTCCAAGGACATCGGTGACGCGAAGAGCAAGTTCGCCGACGGTGTGTGGCAGCAGGTCACGCTGGGCACGGACGCGGCCTACGCGGTGCCGCAGGACATCGGGCCGATGATGTTCTACTACCGCGCGGACCTGTTCAAGAAGTACGGCCTGAAGGTCCCGACGACCTGGGACGAGTTCGCCCAGACCGCCCGAGCACTGAAGAAGAAGGCCCCGGACAAGGACCTGACCACCTTCTCCGCCAACGACTCCGGCCTCTTCGCGGGTCTCGCCCAGCAGGCCGGCGCCAAGTGGTGGACGACCTCCGGCGACAAGTGGAAGGTCGCGATCAACGACGCGGCGACGCAGAAGGTCGCCACGTTCTGGGGCGGCCTCGTCAAGGAAGGCGCCATCGACAACCAGCCGATGTACACCCCGGCCTGGAACAAGGCGCTCAACACCGGCAAGCAGATCGCCTGGGTCTCCGCCGTATGGGCACCGGGCACGCTGACCACGGCCGCGCCCGAGACCAAGGGCAAGTGGGCCATGGCCCCGCTTCCCCAGTGGTCCGCCGGCGAGAACGTCACCGGCAGCTGGGGCGGCTCCTCCGTCGCCGTCACCACGGACTCCGCGCACAAGGCGGCCGCCGCCAAGTTCGCCGCCTGGCTGAACACCGACAGCGCCGCGCTGCAGGCACTGGCCAAGGAGAGCGGCATCTACCCGGCCGCCACGAACGCCCAGACCAGCGGCGCCTTCGCCAACCCGCCGGCCTACTTCTCGAACCAGTCAGACTTCTACACCAAGGCCGCCCAGATCGCGAAGACGACGGCACCCTCCGCCTGGGGCCCGAACGTGAACGTCGCGTACACGACCTTCAACGACGCCTTCGGCGCCGCCGCGAAGAACAAGTCGGACTTCACCGCCGCCCTGGACACGATGCAGGACGCAACGGTCGCCGACCTCAAGAAGCAGGGCTTCGAGGTCTCCGAGTGACCAGCGCACGCCGGAAGTCGTACGGGGTCAAGGGGGCCCCGTACGCCTTCCTCCTCCCCGCAACCATCCTCTTCGCCCTGTTCTTCGCGCTGCCCATCGGCTACGCCTTCTACCTCAGCTTCCGCAAGGTGCACGTCTCCGGCCTCGGCCTGGGTTCGGGCGCCCGCAAGGAGGTCTGGGCCGGCCTGGAGAACTACACGGACGCCCTCACCGACAACGAGCTCGTGGACGGGGCACTGCGCGTCCTCGGCTACGGCTGCATCGTCGTCCCGGTGATGCTCGGCCTCGCCCTCCTGTTCGCGCTGATGCTCGACTCGGAGAAGGTACGGCTGGCCCCCTTCACCCGGCTCGCAATCTTCCTGCCGTACGCCATTCCCGGCGTGGTGGCCGCTCTGATGTGGGGCTTTCTGTACCTGCCGGACGTCAGCCCCTTCTACTACGTGCTCGAGAAGCTGCACCTGCCACAGCCCGATCTGCTCGACGGCGGTCCGCTGTACCTCGCCATGTCCAACATCGCGGTCTGGGGAGGCACCGGCTTCAACATGATCGTCATCTACACCTCGCTCCGGTCGATCCCGGCCGAGGTCTACGAAGCGGCGAAGCTGGACGGGGCGACGCCGTTGCAGACCGCTCTGAAGATCAAGATTCCGATGGTCGCGCCCTCCCTGGTGCTGACCTTCTTCTTCTCGATCATCGCAACGCTCCAGGTGTTCAACGAGCCGACCACCCTCAAGCCGCTCACCAACTCCCTGCCCCTGACATGGAGTCCGCTGATGACCGTGTATCAGGACGCATTCCGCAAGGGTGACATCTACCAGGCGGCCGCCGAGGCCGTGATCATCGCCCTCGCCACGCTCGCCCTGTCGTTCGGCTTCCTGCGGGCCGCAAACCGTCGCCAGAAGCAGGAGGCAGCACGATGAGCTCTCTTGCCGTCCAGAAAGCACCGTCCACAGCGAGCACCAGGCGTGCCGCCCAGGACCGCCCACCGCTGCACCGCCGGATCGCGCTGGTCCCGACGGTCACGCTGTTGATCGGCGCGATCTACACGCTGCTGCCGGTGGCGTGGGTCGCCATCGCGTCCACCAAGTCCGGGCGCGAGCTGTTCTCCACATTCACGTTCCTGCCGGGCACCGGCTTCGCCGACAACATCAAGGAGCTCAACGCCTACCGCGACGGCGTGTACTGGAAGTGGATGGGCAACTCCGCCCTCTACGCCGGTCTGGGCGCCCTGCTGTCGACGTGCGTATCGGCGTTCAGCGGCTACGCGCTCGCGACCTACCGCTTCCGGGGCCGCGAGACGATGTTCAACATCCTGCTCGCGGGCGTCCTGATGCCGCCGATCATCCTCGCCATCCCGCAGTACCTGCTGCTGGCGAAGGCAGACCTCACGGACTCGTACCTGTCGGTGCTGCTCCCACAGATCCTCTCCCCCTACGGCGTCTACCTCGCGCGGATCTACGCGACCGCCGCCGTTCCGGCCGACGTGGTGGAGGCCGGGCGGATGGACGGCGCGAGCGAGTGGCGGATCTTCACGCGGGTCGCACTGCCGATGATGGTGCCCGGCCTGGTGACGGTGTTCCTGTTCCAGTTCGTGGCCGTGTGGAACAACTTCCTGCTGCCGTACATCATGCTCAGCGACGACGAGAAGTTCCCGATCACGCTCGGCCTGTACACACTGCTGGAGCAGGGATCGAACCAGCCGGCGCTGTACACCCTGGTGATCACGGGTGCGTTCCTCGCGGTGATCCCGCTGATCGCGCTCTTCCTGGTCATCCAGCGCTTCTGGAGCCTCGATCTGCTGTCCGGGGCCGTAAAGTCATGACCATGAGCAACACGGGGGGCCGACGCAGACCGCCGACGATCCACGACGTGGCGCGCGAGGCGGGTGTCTCACGGGGCACCGTCTCGCGGGTGCTCAACGGCGGGCACTACGTCAGCCCGACCGCCCAGGAGGCGGTCAACGCGGCGATCCGCAAGACGGGTTACGTCGTGAACCGGCACGCCCGGTCGCTGATCACCGGGCGTTCGGACTCGATCGGCTTCCTGCTGACGGAGCCTCAGGAGCGGTTCTTCGAGGACCCCAACTTCAATGTCCTGCTGAGCGGTTGTACCCAGGCGCTGGCCGCGCACGACATCCCGCTGCTGCTGATGCTGGCGGGCACGGAGGACGAGCGGCGGCGCATCACGCGGTACATCACCGCCGGTCACGTCGACGGGGTGCTGCTGGTCTCCAGCCACTCCGGGGACCGCGTGGCCGAGCAGTTGCGCGAGGCGGGGGTGCCGCTCGTCCAGTGCGGCAAGCCCATGGGGCTCGGCTCCAAGGTGAGCTATGTGGCCGCGGACGACCGGGACGGCGCCCGTGACATGGTGCGCCATCTGCTGTCGCTGGGCCGCCGCCGGATCGGCATCGTGACCGGTCCGCTGGACACCCCGGGCGGTGTCGACCGCCTCGCGGGCTACAAGGAGGTGCTGACCGAGGCGGGCGTCGAGATCGACGAGCGGCTCGTCGTCTCAGGTGACTACAGCCGGGCCAGCGGCGAGGCGGGCACCGAACGGCTGCTGGCGCAGGCGCCGGACATGGACGCCGTGTTCGTGGCCTCCGACCTGATGGCGCAGGGCGCGCTGGCCGCGCTGCGCCGGGCGGGCCGCCGGGTCCCCGAGGACGTGTCCGTGGGCGGCTTCGACGACTCGAGTGCGGCGACGGAGGCCACGCCCGCCCTCACGACGATCCGCCAGCCGTACGACCGCATCAGTGCCGAGATGGTACGGGTGCTGCTGGCGCAGATCGGGGGCGAGGATCCGGCGGCGGTGATCTTGCCGACGGAGTTGGTGAAGCGGGAGTCGACGTAAGGGTCTGTGGTCTGGCCTTCTCTTCGCGCGGGCGCGCTGATCGGCTTCGGCCGGCGGCGCGCTCGTGGCGTGTCGGCCTGGGCACGGCCGGCGGTCGCGGCAACCGGTCAGGATCGAAGAAGCCTCGTCCCGCTCCCCCGCCCTAGCGTGAAACCACCGACGAAATCCGTCGGAGTGACCAGCGCGGAGGAGTACGCCATGACTGCCGGACTCAAGACGATCATCTACCCCGTCAAGGACATCGCCCGGGCCAAGGCCCTGTTCGGCGCCCTGTTGGGGGTGGAACCGTACGCGGACGAGCCGTACTACGTCGGCTTCAAGGACGCCGGGCAGGACGTCGGGCTGGACCCCAACGGGCACGCGAAGGGCATGACCGGGCCGGTGCCGTACTGGCACGTGGAGGACATCCGGGGGCGGCTGGCCGCGCTGGTGGAGGCGGGGGCCGAGGTGCTGCAGGACGTGCAGGACGTCGGCGGCGGCCGGCTGATCGCCTTTGTGAAGGACACGGACGGCAATCTCGTGGGGCTGCTCCAGGACCCGGCCGCCTGACGTTCCCGCCCGGACTGTATGCGCCCGCACTAATTGCACACTCAACGAATGGCCGATTCGGTGTTACCGTGCGGGTATGGCAGCAAGAACGGCCGAAGCCCGGCTGGAGGAGAGGTGGCGGGACATCCTCTCCGTGCACGCGCGCACGATGTGCGAGATCGACCGGGTCCTGCACCCGCACGGCCTGGGCGCGAGCGACTTCGAGGTGCTCGACATCCTCGCGTCCGAGACGTCCGGCGAGGGCGACCAGTGCCGGGTGCAGAACCTCGTGGGACGGGTTCATCTCAGCCAGAGCGCACTGTCCCGGCTGATCGGCCGGCTGGAGAAGGACGGTCTGGTGGAGCGTTCCGTCTGCGCGGAGGACCGGCGCGGCGTGTGGGTCGCGCTCACCCGCAAGGGGCGCGACCTGCACGCCGAGGTGCAGCCGCTGCAGCGTGAGGTGTTGACGCGGATGCTGGGCGGGCAGGCCGTGGCCGACGGTTCCTAGAAGGGAACGTCAATCCGGTCCCGGTGCGCGGCCGCCGCGCCGAGACGGCCGAACGCGAGCGCGATCGCGGCGGTCCGTACGGCATGGGCGATCTGCCAACGATCGTGCAGTTGTGCCCAGTCGGCGGGCGGAGTCTGCGCATGCCGGCTCAACTGCTCCACGTTGATGGGGCCGTTGACCGCGAGGGAGATCGCGAGGGCCAGCAGGAGCAGTGCGAGCGCGACGGCCTCCGGGCGGCGTGCGACGGGTCGCCTCCGTTCCTGGAGGGCCAGCATGGCCACGGCGATGAGCGTCGGCACGAAGACGGCGCCGATGAACCTGGTGAAGACGGTGAACTCGGCCTGGCGGACGCGGACGTACTCCGGGCCGCTCAGCCGTCGTAGCGCCAGTTCGAGGAAGAGCACGGTGACGGCGATTCCCGCGAGCATTCCGCAGCCCAGAAGGCTCACGTGCCGCGCGATCCTTGCCACCGTGGCTTGCGTCATCGCGCACGCTCCCTCCGGGGATACGGGCCCCCTTTGGGTTGACGAACGGAACTGCCGCGGCGTGACGGCGTGAGCGATCCACCGCCGCCCCAGCCCCGGGCGACGGGAGAGCTAGGGCGCACACCCCCGCAGGATGAATGCGATCACGTCGTCCAGTCCGTGTTCGTCCGCCTCTGGGGGCAGCATGCCGGTCACCGCGAGGTCGGCGTAGCCGTGCAGGGTGGCGAAGACCGGGAGGCCGACGCGTTCCATCGGTCCCTCCTGCACCTCTCCCCTGGTCTGACCCTCGCCGATCAGGCGGACGACCAGTTCCGACCAGCGGTGAGCGGCGTCGAGCAGCGCGTGGGAGGCCTCGGGGTCGTGCTTGATCGAGTACATCAGGTCGAGCAGTTCGGCGTTGTCCCGGGCGAAGCCCACATACGCGCGGACCATCGCGTCGACCTGCTTCGCGAACGTCTCTCCGGCGCCGTCCTGTGACGCTGCGAGGACGGTGGTCAGCCGCTCGAAGCCGGTCAGCGCCAGCGCGTCCAGCAGGGCCTGCTTGTCCTTGAAGTGGCGGCTCGGCGCGGCATGGCTGACCCCGAGATCGCGGGCGAGTTCGCGCAGCGACAGCGCGGCCGGCCCCTTTTCCCGGAGCGTCTCCTCGGCCCGGGTCAGCAGCGCGGAGCGCAGGTCTCCGTGGTGATAGCGGCGATGGCGGGTGTGCATGGTCGTCAGTGTATCCGTCATGTTTGTGCCGCCTACATTGTTGTCGCCGTCACCATTGTTGTCATTGACAGCATTGTTGGCACCGCCTACATTGGCGGCCATGGCTACTACACCCAGCAAGTGGAACGTGACCGACATCCCCGACCAGACCGGCCGCACCGCCGTCGTGACCGGCGCCAACAGCGGACTCGGCATCGCCACCGTGCAGGCGCTGGCCGGAGCGGGCGCACATGTGGTGCTCGCCGTGCGGGATCCGAAGCGCGGCGAGGCCGCCGCCGCAGGCGTGCACGGAAGCGTGGAGGTGCGCCGCCTCGACCTGGCCGATCTCGCCTCCGTGCGCGAGTTCGCCGGGAGCTGGCGCGGCGACCTGGACCTGCTCGTCAACAACGCCGGTGTCATGAACCTCCCGGAGTCCGCCACGAAGGACGGCTTCGAAATGCAGTTCGGCACCAATCACCTGGGCCACTTCGCCCTGACGAACCTGCTGCTGCCGCACATCACCGACCGGGTGGTGACCGTGTCGTCCGGCGCGCACAAGATGCCGGGCACCCCGTACATCCACTTCGACAACCTCAACCTCACCGGCGAGTACGCGCCCATCACGGCGTACAGCCAGTCCAAGCTGGCCAACCTGCTGTTCACCCTGGAACTCCAGCGCAGGCTGGCCGAGTCGGGCTCGTCCGTACGCGCGCTGGCCGCGCACCCCGGGTATGCCGCCACGAACCTGCAGAGCCACGACGCGAGTGCGCTGCGGCGCGCCTTGATGTGGGCGAGCAACCGCTTCATGGCCCAGAACAGCAAGGCCGGCGCGCTGCCCACGCTGTACGCGGCGGTGCAGGACCTGCCCGGCGCGAGTTACGTCGGCCCGGACGGCCTCGGCGAGATGCGCGGCGCCCCGACCCTGGTCGGCCGCTCGCCGGCGGCCAGCGACCCGGCCGTCGCCCGCCGTCTGTGGACCGTCTCCGAGGAGCTGACCGGCGTCACCTTCCCGCAGCCGGCCGCGGTCACGGCCTAACCCGCCATCAGGTCGTCCTCGACAGCGGGTGCGAGCCGGTCGAACCAGGCCTCCGTGTCGGCCGGTTGGAGGACGCGGTCCAGCCGGAGGGTGGGCTCCATGTGCTGGAAGACCCGGCCGATGCCCATGCCGAAGGTGCCGTTGGCCGGATGCAGGACCAGCACACGGATGCCGTCGAGCGGCTCGATGTCGGCGGGGATGCCCTCGGGGTACACGTAGGCGCCATGGCCGTCGAAGAGGCGGAAACGGCGTATCGCGGGCTCGCATGGACCCAGGTTGGGGTCGGAGTCGGTCGCCGCCTCGACCCACGTGCGCGCGGGGCGCTCGCCCGCGACCAGCCCCTGCTCGGGATCGCCGATCAGCCGGTCCGCGAGGAGGGTGTGCAGCTGGAAGTTGTCCCCGATGCCGCCCATCGTCAGGGCGTAGCCCCTGCGGGTGCGGGGGTCCAGGACGAGCAGCGGCTCGTCGTCGAGGACCGCGGCCAACCGGCCGACCCAGGCGGCGCGTTGGGAACGGTCAGCGACCGCGGCGGCGTGCTCGCGCAGTTCGGCCTTGACCGGGGCGGCGACGGCGGTCCGGAAGCGGGGGTCGGCAAGGAGAGCGATCAGTGCCTGGAGCCAGTCCTCCATGTCGAACCAGGACATGGCGATCTGCGCCATGCCCTCCTCGTGGAGGCCCTCTTCGGGCCGGGCCAGCTTGCGCAGCGTGTTCACCAGGCGCGTGCAGTTCGAGCTCTTCGGCTCCGGCAGCTTCCTCCACCTGGACGCCCGCGCCCAGAGGTCCGGCACCAGCGCGTTCATGTCCATGGCCAGTGCGGCCCGCTCCGGCAGCACGTCGACCAGGGCCGTGGGCGAGCCGCCCCACTCCACGCACGCTCCCGCCAGCACCACGGTCTTGGCGAAGATGCCGCCCATGCGCGGCAGCCACGGTGCGAGTGCCTCGACGACCGCGGTTGCGCTGTCGCTCCCGCTGCGGGCGGCCTCGGCCAGCCGCCCCAGGGCCTGCTGGTAGCCAGGGCCGGATTCGGCCCTCATCTGCGCGACGAGTTCGTCGACGAGCCGGGAGATCTCTGCGGACACGGCTGGACCGTAGCAAGCCGTCGACACGGCCCGGCAGTCGGCTCCACCGCCCGCGGAGGCAGGTGGATGGTCAGAGCAGCCGTGCGAGGGCGTCCGCGGAGGGGCTGCCGGGAGCCGCCTGGTAGACGATGATCACTTGCTGTTCGGCGCCGCCGACGGTGAGCGCCTGCCGCCGCAGGGCCAGTTCACCGACCTCCGGGTGCACGAACCGCTTGAGCTCGTCGCGGGAGGGCCGTGCGTCGTGCCGCGCCCACAGGCTGCGGAAGTCGTCGTCCGCCTCCAGCTCGGCGATGAGCGACGCGGTCGCGGGATCGCGCAGGTCGGCCTCGGCGCGCAGGGCCGCGGCGGTCTGCGCGGCGATCTCCGGCCAGTCGGGGAAGAGCCGACGCACCTGCGGGTCGAAGAACATGTCCCGGGCCAGGTTGTGTCCGGGCTCGTACATCGGGGCGAGCGCCCGGGCCCACTTGTTGGCGGCCAGCACGTCGAAGCGCCGGTTGCGCACATACGCCGGGCTGTCCACCGCCGCATCCAGCAACTGGTGCACGCCCGCGTCGACTTCGGTGTGTGACGGCCGTACGGGATCCGGGGCGGCGAGCGCGAAGAGGTGCGCGGCGGTGTCGGCGTCCAGCTCCAGTGCCCGCGCGAGCGCCCCCAGCACCTGCGGCGAGGGGTGCCGGTCGACGCCCTGTTCCAGCCGGGTCAGGTACGGCTCGCTGATCCCGGCCAGCCGGGCCAGTTCGTCCCGGCGCAGCCCCGGGACCCGGCGTCGACCGAGGGTCGGCAGGTCGGCGCGCGAGGACGCGACCAGTCCCCGCCGGGCCTTGAGGAACTCCCCCAGCACGTTGTCGCTCGCCATGGTCTCGAAGGTAACCCTCCCGGGGTGCTGGCTGCGGCTCGGCGGCCCCCGCACGGTGGAGACATGACGAAGACATGGTTCATCACCGGCGCGTCCCGCGGCTTCGGCCGGATCTGGGCCCAGGCCGCTCTCTCCCGCGGCGACCGGGTCGCCGCCACGGCACGCCGCCCCGAGTCCCTGCGCTCCCTCGTCGACACCTACGGCGGCAGCGTTCTCCCCCTGCGTCTGGACGTCACCGACCGCGCCGCCGTCACCGCTGCCGTGCAGCAAGCCGTCGACGAGTTCGGCCACCTCGACGTGGTCGTCAACAACGCCGGTTACGGCCTCTTCGGCATGGTCGAGGAGACCACCGAGGCGCAGGCCCGCGCCCAGCTCGACACCAACCTGCTCGGTCCGCTGTGGGTGACGCAGGCCGCCCTGCCGTTCCTGCGCGCCCGCGGCAGCGGACACATCCTGCAGGTGTCCAGCCTCGGCGGCCTGGCCGCGTTCCCGACCCTCGGGCTGTACAACGCCTCCAAGTGGGCGCTCGAGGGGATGAGCGAAGCACTCGCCCAGGAGGTCGGCCCGCTCTGCATCCGCGTCACGATCGTCGAACCCGGCCCTTACGGCACCGACTGGTCCGGCCACTCCGCGGTGCACACCGAACCCATCGCCGCCTACGAGCCGGTCCGTGAGGCACGCCGGGCCGGTGCCACCGCCCGCGCACCCCAGGATCCGCAGGCCACCGCCGACGTCATCCTCGAACTGGTCGACACCGACGACCCGCCCCTGCGGCTGTTCCTCGGCACCTACCCCTATCCCGTCGTAGAAGCCGCCTACCAGCAGCGACTTGCCATCTGGGACGCGTGGCGCCCGCTGGCCGCGAAAGCCTGACCGTCGAGGCGGCGCGCCTTGAGCCGGCAGGCGACAAGGAAGCGGTCGGGCGCTGTCACCGATGCGCACCTAGCCCGACGGCGGCACCCCCGGCCGCCCCTCCCCGGGGCGGCGGTCCGCCGGTCTGCGCGGTGGAATCGGGGCCGAGTCGAAGTCGCGCGGTCCGGTCCACAGGGCCGGCACCGCGTCGCACCGGCGGCACAACGCGTAGGCGGTCGCCTCGTAGTTGACCCGCCAGCCGCGGAAGTGGGGCCAGGCCTCGGCGGTGGGGCGTTCGGCGGGGAAGCCCGCCGCCGCCAGCATCGCGACCGCCGCGTCGAACTCGGCGTAGGTGAGCTGGACGGCGCCGTCCGGGGCGGGGTCCGGGTCGAAGGGCAGGCGTACGGACCGGGCGATGTCCCGCAGGGCCGTGAACCCGGCGCGCAGCACCAGGCGTGCCTCGGGCGGGGCGAGGCGCGGGTTGAGCGCGAGCTGCATGGCCGCGGCGTCCATCACCGCGACCAGGCCGACCAGCCAGTGCCGGTACGGGCGGGGCGAGCGGAAGGCGATCAGTACGGGGTAGGTGGAGTGGCTCTCGCCCATGTCGGAGGCCAGCCGCTCCCAGGCCCGGTACAGCTCGGGCAGCGCGGTCTCGGTGTCGACCAGCCACTGCCTGGCCAGGATCTCCGGCCCCCAGGCGGGTTCCCCGGCCCGGGACTGCAGCAGGGTCACCTCCAGCTCGCGCCGGTTGTAGGCGGCGTACAGCGTCGGCAGGTAGGCGATCTGCAGGGCGATGAGGACCGGACCGGTGGCCGCCGCGAGAAAGTCGACGACGGACAGGCGCAGCCTGGCGCCGCCGGCGAAGCCGAGGGTGAGCAGGCTGGAGCCCGCCTCGCGGAAGGAATTGCCCCAGTCAAGCCCGGACACGGCGTGGAAGAGCAGGCCGTAGCCGACCAGTGCTCCGCCGAGCCAGGTCGCGAGCATGCCGATCAGGATCAGCGGAGCGAGCCAGGTCTGCGCGCGGTCGATGGCGTCGTAGCCGCCGTGGGGTGCGAAGAGCCTGAGCAGACGGCGCAGGAACCACCACAGCCGGAACACCAGCGCCGAGTAGAGGCCTCGGGGCACCACCAGGGTGCGCAGGACGCTGAAGAACATGACCGCCAGGAGCAGCCCGCCTGCCACGCCCGAGATCCAATCCATGCGGCCATTGTGGACCGCTTCACGGGCCGACGATCAGTTGCGGCCGCTCAGGCGGAAGACCGGGTGGTCGGCCGGGTCCGGGAGCGCGGTCAGGACCGCGGAGACCGTGGGCATGCTGCCGTACTTCTCGCGGTAGGCCGCCATCAGGGGCGGACGCTCGGACTCCGGGACCTCTTGGGTGGTGAGGTCCTCGGTGCGGCCGCGGACGGTGAGCCGGCAGTCGGGCGAGGCGCGCAGGTTCAGGGCCCAGTCGCTCAGGCCCCGATAGGAGACGAGGTAGCGCTCACCCTCGTACTCCAGGACGGCGACGGGCACCGTCCGCCAGCGCCCGCTGTGCCGGCCGCGCACCGACAGCCGGGAGACGACGGAGCGGCCGAAGAGCGGTGCGAGGCGGTTGCCGACGTGCCGTTGCATCCAGGGCGGTTTGAGGTAGGTGCGGTCCTTCATGGGTGTGCTCTCCTTCGGTCCCTCTGATTCCTCGTCAGTTCCGCTGCTGCAGGGCACCGATGTGCAGATGGGCGAGCCGCCAGCCGTCGTCCTGGCGCACCGCGAGGAGTGTGACCCTGAACCGGTCCGACTTGTCCTCGCCGTTCAGGCTGGTCTCCTGTGCCAGGACGCCGACCACGACCGCCGCGGCGTCGTAGTCGCGCACCTGTGGATCCTGCACGGTGAACGCGCGGTTCACCAGGCCCTTGCGGAACCGCTCCAGCCATTGCCTGCGCCCCAGGACGAACCCCAGCGGCCCCACGCCGGCGAAGTCGTCGGTGAGCAGCGCGTCCACGCTCTCGACGTCGTTGCGCTCCTCACCCTGCGTCCAGCTGTGCACCAGGTCGAGGACTTCTTTCCGTGCAGCCATGGATGTCGACCTCCTCAGGTGTGCCACGAACCGTGTCGAGCGCCATTGCTAGGGTAACCCTAAAGTTAGAGTGACCCTATGAAAGAGCGGGTGGAGAGACACATGGGTCTCCGGGAGCTGAAGAAGCAGCAGATGCGGGACCGGATCGGCGACACCGCGTGGCGGCTTTTCGCCGAGCGGGGCTTCGACCGGGTCACGGTCGTCGAGGTGGCCCGTGCCGCACAGGTCTCCGAGGCGACGGTGTTCAACTACTTCCCCACCAAGGAGGACCTCTTCTACTCGCGCTTCGAGGCCTTCGGGGAACAGCTCGTCGAGGCGGTCCGCACCCGTCCTCCCGGCGAGTCGGCGCTCGCCGCCTTCCGGCGCCGGCTGCTGGCGACCTCGGGGCTGCTGGCCCAGGTCGAGGCCGGTGACGCCCTCGCGCTCACCCGGCTCCGTACCATGAACCGCATGATCGCGGACAGCCCGGCCCTCCAGTCCCGCGAGCAGCGTGCCCTCACCGCCTGCGTCGACGCCCTCGCCGCCGCGCTGGCCGCCGAGTCGGCCGCTGCGGACGACGACGTCACGGCCCGGGTCGCGGCAGACGCCCTCTTCGCAGTCCACCGCGCACTGATCGCCCACGTACGGCATCGGGTCCTGTCGGACGAGGCGCCCGTCCGCCTCGCCACCGAGGTGCGTCAACTGGCCGAGCGGGCCTTCGAGTTGCTGGAGGACGGGCTCCGGGACTACGCCTCCGAGGGGAGCTCCTAGACGCCGCCGAAGTCGGGGAGCGTCACCGAACCGTCCTCGGCCAGGGGGAATCCGGGGTTGTGGGCGATCTCCCAGGCGTGGCCGTCCGGGTCGACGAAGGCGCTGGAGTAGAACCCGATGGCGTTGACGGCCGCGGGCTTGGTGATGGTCCCGCCCGCCGGTTCGACGGCCGCGAGCAGGGCGTCGACCTCCGCCTCGGACCGGACGTTGTGCGCGAGGGCGATCCCGCCGAAGCCGCTCGCCGGACCGGGTTCCAGGCCGCAGTCCCGCGCGAGTTCGTCCCGGCCCCACAGGACCAGTCCCAGGCCGCCCGCCTGGAAGAAGACCGTCTCCTGGACTTCCTGCCCGCGCCAGCCCAGTGCCTCGTAGAAGGCCTTGGAGCGTGCGAGATCGGAGACACCCAGCGTGATCAGTGTGATGCGCTGTTCCATGCGACGACGGTACTGCGCCCGTGGTGGGCAGCGGTGCGATCTCAGCCCTGCCGCAGCAGATCCCGTACGGCGGTGAAGGCGGCCTCGACCGTTGCCGGGTCCGCGCCCGGGCGGGCCAGGGCGCTCATGGGGATCGGAGTGACGGACGGCAGGCCCTCATAGGGGGTCAGGCCGTCGGGGGCGGGGCCGACCGCGGCGAGCAGGGCCACCCCTTCGCCGGTGCGGGCGATGTCCAGGACACCCGCGAGATATCCGGCGTCGCCGACGACCGTGGCGGGCACCCCGTGGGCGGCGAGGGTGGCGATGGCGCGGCGGCGGATCGCGCAAGGGTCCTCGATGGCGACCAGCGGCACGGGGGCGGGCGCGGTCGGCTGCTCCCAGCCCGGCACCGCATGCCAGGTCAGCGGGAGTCCGCCGACAGGTGTGCCCTCGGTGGCGGCGGCCTCGGTGACGTACACCGCGACGTCGACGCTGCCGCGCTCCACGGCCTCCACGAGACGGGCGGAGCGGTCGATACGGAAGCGCACCCGGCAGCCGGGACGCACCTCCTGGACGGCGGCGGTCAGCCGGGGCAGGAACTGGTCGGCGGCGTGCTCGGTGGAGCCGACGGTGACGGTGTCGCCGTCCGCGTCGAGCAGGGTGCGTACGGCCTCGTCGTGCACGGCGAGGATGCGACGGGCCTGTTCCAGCAGCAGGCGACCCTCGGGGGTGAACCGGGTGCCGCGGCCCTCGCGTTCCACGACGGGCCACCCCAGCGTCTTCTCCAGCCTGCGGACGTGCTGGCTGACCGCCGACTGGCTCAGGGCGAGCGTCCGGGCGGCGCGATGGAAGCCGCCGCAGTCGGCTATCGCGGTCAGGCTGCGCAGGGCCACGATGTCGAGGACAGGTTGGGGCATGCCGTGACACTAACCGCTGCCGCCGATCGATCGCGATACCTGATCGGTTTCGATGCGGAATCATCGTTGGACGCGGTCGACCGCCGCCGGTCATGATGGGCGCATGTTGCACGCGACCGCTTCTGCTGCCCTGCTGACGCAGCGCCGAGTCATCGACTTCGGCGTGGCGTGCAGCGCGCGCTGTCGCTGAGCTTCCCCTCGGTGCGCCGCCACCGTCCGAGCTGATCACGCCTGCTCGTCACTGACTGTCAGCTGACCTTCGCTGACACGTGACAGCCCCTCTCGGCTGCCCGCATGCCCTGCACGGCTGCCTACCCCTGCCCCGAACGCCCGGCTCCGCAAAGGGAGTTGCCCCCTCATGTCGTCATCCTTCTCCTGGGACGAACCCGAAGGCCTCGCCGCCCGCGGCACGCTGATCGTGCTCGCGGGGCGCGGTGAGCACCCTGGTGTGTACGAGCGGTTCGGCCGCCGACTCGCCTTCGACGCCTACCGGGTGCGCGCCCTCGGCGACGCGTCCGCCGATCCGTCCGTGCTCGACGAGGCCGCCAAGCTGCTCGCCGACGAGTCGCTGCCCGGCCCGAAGGTGCTGGTCGGCTCGGACACGGGCGCCCGCTTCGCCGCGCACCTGGCCGCCGAGCAGACGGCAGGCCTCGACGCGCTGATCCTGGCCGGCCTGCCCACCGCGCCCTGGACGTCCGGGAGTTGGGAAACAGAGGTCCAGGCCCGCACCGCCTGCCCCACGCATCAGGGCCGCCTCACCCACGACCCGGACTTCCGGCGGGGAGCCCTGGAAGTGACCCCGGACCTGCCGGAGTTGCGACTCGACCTGGTGCACGTCCCGGTCCTCGCCCTGCACGGCAAGGACGACGTGGTGAGCCCGGTCGGGGACGCGCTGAGTGCCTACCAGGGGCATCCGGGCGTGCGGACGGTGACCTTCGCCGGCGGTCGGCACGACGTCCTCAACGACGCGCTGCACCGCACCTCCGCCGCCACGGTCGTGCTGTTCCTGGAGCGGCTGCGGCTGTCGGCCGAGCTGCCCGCGATCGCGGAGGGCGACCTGGCATGGGTGTGACGATCACTGCCTTCGAGCTCCGTGAGCTGCTCGACTCCGACACCCCGCCCGTCGTGCTCGACGTCCGCTGGGCGCTGGGCGATCCGCATGGTCGCGAGCACTACGCCGAGGGACACATCCCTGGCGCCGTCTTCGCGGACCTGGACCGGGAGTTGGCCGCTCCGCCGAGCCCGGAGGGCGGGCGGCATCCGCTGCCCGACCTCGCGGATCTGCAGGCGTCGGCCAGGAAGTGGGGGCTGCGCGAGGCCCAACAGGTCGTTGTCTACGACGACTTGGGCAACACAGCCGCCGGGCGGGCCTGGTGGCTGCTGCGGTACGCCGGCATCGCGCACGTGACGCTGGTCGACGGGGCGTTGGGGGCGTGGCGGGCCGCCGGGCTGCCGCTTGAGTCCGGGGTTCCGGCCGATCCGCCGGCCGGGGACGTCGTGCTGCGCGCAGGCCATCTGCCGGTCACCGACGCCGACGGTGCCTCCGAACTCGCCGTAGAGGGGCTGCTGTTGGATGCCCGGGCGGGTGAGCGGTACCGGGGTGAGGTGGAGCCGGTGGATCCGCGGGCGGGGCACATCCCGGGTGCGGTGTCCGCGCCGACCGGGGAGAACCTCGCGGCCGACGGGACCTTCCTGCCCGCCGACGAGCTGCGCAAGCGGTTCGAGGGGGAGGGGGCGACCCGGGCGAAGCCCATCGGGGTCTACTGCGGCTCGGGGGTGACCGCCGCCCATCAGATCGCCGCGCTGGAGATCGCCGGGTTCGAGGCGGTGCTCTTCCCCGGCTCCTGGTCCGCGTGGTCCGCCGATCCCGCCCGCCCGGCCGCGACCGGGCCGTCACCCTCCTGAAGGAACCCCGCCATGACGACGAAACCGCTCGACGCGGGTGTGCTGTCGAAGCAGGACCTCCCCGAGGCGCCCGCACCGGCCACCCGTGTCACCATCCGCGGCACCGCGAAGAGCGGCCGCCGCCTCACCGTCCCCCGCTCCGTGCGCCGGGCCGCGGGACCCGTGGGTCTCGTGCTCCTGTGGTTCCTCACCTCCGCCACCGGAGTGCTCCCCGAGTCCGTGTTGGCCTCCCCCGTCGATGTCGCACGACAGGCTGTCGAGCTGACGAAGAGCGGTGAACTGCCCAGCGCCATCGCCGCGTCGGGGCGCCGGGCCGCCATCGGCTTCGCGATCGGCGCGTCGGTCGCGCTGAGCCTGTCCCTGCTGGCCGGACTGTTCCGGCTCGGCGAGGACGTCATCGACTCCTCGATGGGCATGTTCCGGGCGATCCCCTGGGTGGGCCTGATCCCCCTGTTCATCGTGTGGTTCGGCATCGAGGAAACACCGAAGATCGCGCTGGTCGCGCTAGGGGTCACGTATCCGCTGTACTTCAACATCTACGGCGGCATCCGCTCCACCGACGCCCAACTCGTCGAGGCCGCACGGATGATGGGCCTCGGCCGGTTCGGCCTGATCAAGTACGTGATTCTGCCGAGCGCGCTGCCCGGTGCCCTCGTGGGGCTCCGGTACGCGCTGTCCACCGCCTGGCTGGCGCTGGTCTTCGCCGAGCAGATCAACGCGGACGCGGGGCTGGGCTATCTGATGAGCAACGCCCAGCAGTACTTCCGCACGGACGTCATCGTGCTGTGCCTCGTGGTGTACGCGCTGCTGGGGCTGGCCTGCGACTTCGCGGTACGGATCCTGTCGCGGCGGCTGCTGACCTGGCGGGCCAACTTCGAGGGTGAGGCCTAGAGATGCCCAACAGCGTGGAAATACGGGGGCTTTCGCGGGCCTTCGACGGCAACACCGTTCTGCACGACCTCGATCTCGACATCCACGAGGGCGAGTTCGTGGCCCTGCTCGGACACAGCGGCTGCGGCAAGTCGACACTGCTGAGGATCCTCGCCGGACTCGACGACGAGATCGGCGGCGAGGTGACCGTGCCCGCGCGGCGCAGTGCCGCCTTCCAGTCGCCGCGGCTGCTGCCCTGGCTGAAGGTGTGGCGCAACGTCGTCCTCGGGCTGCCCGGGCGACCCGACAAGACCCTCGCGCTGAAGGCCCTCGACGAGGTCGGCATCGCGGACCGCGCCACCGTCTGGCCCAAGACCCTCTCCGGCGGCCAGGCCCAGCGCGTCTCGCTCGCCCGCGCCCTGGTGCGCGAGCCCGAACTGCTGCTGCTGGACGAGCCGTTCGGCGCCCTGGACGCACTGACCCGCGGCAAGGTGCAGCAACTCGTCGCCGAGCTGTGGCGATTGCACGGCTGCGCGATCCTCCTGGTCACCCACGACGTGGAGGAGGCGCTGCTGCTCGCCGACCGCGTCCTGGTGATGGACGAGGGCCGCATCGCCCATGAGCTGACCGTCGAGCTGCCCCGCCCCCGCGATCTGACCGCCCCCGAGTTCGTGACCCTGCGCGCCCGCCTCCTGAACTGGCTCGGCGTGACCCACACCCTGGAAGGAACCCCCTCGTGATCCGCAGAATCGCCGCCGCCACGCTGAGCCTTTCCGCCCTGCTGACGCTGACCGCCTGCGGCGCGGACTCCTCGGCGGACGCCTCCTCCAAGGAGGCCACCCTCACCATCGGCGACCAGGCCAAGACCCTGCAGACCATCGTCGAGGCTTCCGGCGCGCTCAAGGGCGCCAAGTACCAGGTGAAGTGGGCCGAGTTCGAGGGCGCGGCCCCGCTGTACCAGGCGGTGCAGGCGGGTGCCGCCGACACCGGGTACTCCGCCGATCTGCCGGCGCTGCAGGCGCTCAGCGGCGGAGTGAAGGTCAAGAACGTCGCCGCGCTGAAGAACGACGGCACGCACGTCGGCATCGTCGTCCGCAAGGACTCCGGCATCGACAGCGTCAAGGACCTCAAGGGCCAGAAGGTCGTGGTGTCCTCGGCCAAGGGCAGCGTCTCGGAGTATCTGCTGGCCAACGCCCTCAGGCAGAACGGCCTCAGCTACCAGGACGTCAAGGTCCAGTACCTGCTGCCGACCGACGCGCAGGCCGCCTTCGCCTCCGGGAAGATCAAGACCTGGGCGATCTTCGGCGTCTACCAGGCCGTCGCCCTGGAGCAGGGCGGCAGGCTCCTCGTCGACGGCGGGGACGGCCGGGTCAGCGGCATCGGGTTCATCAACGCCTCCGAGAAGGCCCTCGCCGACTCCTCGAAGAAGGCCGCGCTCGCCGACTTCCTCAAGCGCCTCGGCACGGCCCTGAAGTGGACCAGCACCCACCAGGAGGCCTACGCCAAGGCCATCGAACAGCGCAACGGCGCCGACGCCACCGTCGCCAAGACGCTCGCCTCCGCCGCGTACAGCAAGGTCCTGCCGATCACGGCCGACGTGAACAAGACCGTGCAGGGCGTGGCCGACCTCATGAACGGCATCGGCGTGCTGGACCCGAACGTCGACGTGGCGAAGTCGGCCGACACCTCTCTCCTCAAGTGACCTTTTCGACAAGGGAGTTGACCATGCCTGTCGAGTTCATCAGCGCCGTCCACACGGATGCCGGCGCGTCGGGCCCCGCCGCCTCGAGCCGGACCGGCCTCGACATCCACCACTTGCGCAAGTACGCCCGCGCCCTGGACGACGGCGGCTTCGACCACACCCTGGTCGCCTACCACTCGGCCTCGCCCGACGCCTTCCAGATCGCCCAGTTCGTCGCCACCCACACGGAGCGGATCCGGCCGATCCTGGCCCACCGCCCCGGCGTCGTGTTCCCGACCCATGCATCCCGCGCCCTGGCCACCCTGGACCAGATCAGCAACGGCCGGCTCACGCTGCACATCATCTCCGGCGGCAGCGACGAGGAGCAGCACCGCGAGGGCGACTACCTGGGCAAGGCCGAGCGCTACGAGCGTTCGGACGAGTACATCCAGATCCTCCGCAAGGTGTGGCAGGCCGAAGGGCCGGTCTCGCACGAGGGCAAGTACTTCCGGTTCGAGGGCTACTACTCCGACGTGAAGCCCGTGAACGGGCTGATCCCGATCTCCGTGGGCGGCTCCTCCCAGGACGCCTACCGGGTCGGCGGGCAGCAGGGCGACATCTTCGGGCTGTGGGGCGAGCCGCTGAAGGAGACGGCCGAGCAGATCGCCGCGGTGAACGCGGTCGCGGATGCCGCGGGACGCCCCCGCCCCCGTATATGGGTTTCGTTCCGCCCGATCATCGCACCCACCGACGAACTGGCCTGGGAGAAGGCGCACCGCACGCTGGGCGTACTCCGGGACCAGGCGCAGAACACCGAGTTGCTCCGCCACTACCGAACCACCGGCCGCCCGGCCAACGTCGGCTCCCAGCGCCTCCTCGACATCGCCGAGCGCGGCGAGGTCCACGACCGCTGCCTGTGGACCGCGCCGGCGGTCGCCACCAACGCCGCCGGAGCCTCGACCGCCCTGGTCGGCTCCCCGGAGACGGTCGCCAAGGCGCTGCTCGACTACGTCGACATCGGCTGCGACCTGCTGTCGATCCGGGGCTACGACCCGCTCAACGACGCGATCGACTACGCCCGTCACGTGTTGCCGCTGGTGAGGCAGGAACTCGCCCACCGAGCGGCGACCTCCCGGGCCGCCTGACCCTGTCCCCCTTCGGATTGCGAACACGCTCATGGAGATCCCGTGTTGTTCCGCCGCACCCTGCGCACGTCCGCCGCCGCCCTCGCCCTGCTGCTGCCCTTCGCGGCCGCCTGCGGAGGCAACGCCAAGGCCGAGTCCTCCTCCGACGTCTCCTCCGTGACCCTGCGGGTCGGCTCCACCGGCTGGAGGGTCGAAGAGGCGGTACTCAAGTACGCCCACCTCGACGACACCCCGTACAAGGTCAAATGGAGCCTGTTCCAGGGCGGTGACCAGCAGCTCCAGGCCATCCGTGCCGGGGCGCTGGACCTCGCCTCCTCCAGCGAGATCCCGCCGGTCTTCGCGGCGGCCGACGGCAAGCCCAACTTCAAGGTCGTCGCCGTGCAGCGCGGAGCCACCCTCAACCAGGAGGTGGTCGTCCCCAAGGGCTCGAAGGTGACCGACATCGCCGGCCTGAAGGGCAAGAAGGTCGGTTACGTCCAGAACACCACCGCCCACTACTTCCTGTACAAGCTGCTGCAGCAGGCGGGCCTGAAGTGGTCCGACATCGACGCCAAGCCGCTCCTGCCCAACGACGGGCTCGCCGCCCTCAACGGCGGCGGCATCGATGCCTTCGCCTCCTACGGCACGTCGATCATCACCGCCCACCAGCAGGGCGCGACCACCGTCGGTTCCGGCAAGGACATCCTGTCCGGCAACTTCCTCTGGTCGGCGCGCGACAGCGTGCTGACGAGCCCGGCGCAGAAGGCGGCCGCCGCCGATCTGATCGCACGGATCACCAAGGCCTACACCTACGTCCGCGACGGCCAACAGGACGGCTTCGCGAAGATCACCGCCGAGGCCACCCACCAGCCCCTCGCCCAGGCGAAGAAGGACCTCGTCGACGCCCAGGCACAGCGCCCGACCAAGGCCCGCACGGTCGGGGACGACACCATCGCCTCGCAGCAGAAGGTCGCCGATGCCTTCACCCAACTCGGCGCCCTCAAGCAGCACTTGGACGTGAAGTCGTTCTGGACCACCGACCTGAACGCCGACCTGAAGAAGGCCCTGTGACTGAGCGCATCGCGGAACTGGCCGCCGAGTACGACCGTTCGGCCGCCTTTCCTGCCGAGTCCCTGCGGATCGTGCACGACGCAGGTCTGCTCACCGCGACGATCGGCGAGCGGTACGGCGGCCGGGGCGGGGGCGTCGAGGAGAGCGCCCGGATCCTGCACTCCCTGGGACGGCTCGACCCGTCGGTCGCCCTGATCGCGGCGATGACACTCAACACCCACGCCCGCCAGGCCGCCCAGCCGCACTGGCCGCAGGAGGTGTACGCGCGGGTGGTCAAGGAGTCGTTCGAGCGCCCCGTCCTGATCAACCACGCGCGCGTGGAGCCCGAGTTGGGCTCCCCCGCCCGGGGCGGCCTGCCCGCCACCCGAGCGCGGCGCACGGCCGACGGCTGGGCGATCAGCGGTACGAAACGGTTCGTGACCGGTGCCGACGGGCTCGACTTGTTCCTGGTCTGGGCGACCACCGACGAGGCAGAGCCCCGGGTGGGTACCTTCCTGGTGCCCGGCGGCTCGCCCGGCATCGAAGTCACCGGCCGCTGGGACCAGTTGGGGCTACGGGCCAGCGGCAGTCACGACGTGACGTTCCGGGACGTGCAGGTCCCGTACGAGCACGTCATCGGGATCGGCCCGCACGGGCCGGCCGCTGAGCAGGACAACCGGGCGGGTGCCGCGCTTCATCTCCCGCTGGCGGCGCTCTACTTGGGTGTGGCCCGGGCCGCGCAGTCCTTCTTCCACGCCTTCGCCGGCGAGCGGGTGCCCGCCAACCTCGGTCATCCGGTGGCCCGTACGGAACGCTTCCGGCGGACCGCCGGGGAGATCGAGGTACTGCTTGCCGGCGCCGAACAGTTGGTGTTCGACGGCGCCGCGAAACTCGACGCCCCCGACGCCTCGTACACGCCCGAACAGGCCCTGGGCGCACGGGTGTTGGCCGACCGGCACGGGGTCCGCGCGGTGGAGCTCGCCGTGCGGCTGCTCGGCAATCCGGGGCTGGCCCGAGGCAACCCGCTGGAGCGGCACTTCCGCGACATCCAGTGCGCGCCCGTGCACGCGCCCCAGGAGGACATCTCCCTGCTCGCGATCGGAACGAAGGCCCTGAACCCGTGACAGCAGCACCGGAAACCACCGTGTCAGCGCAGTTCCTCGGCCTGCTCGCCCGTGATCTGCCACCCGACCGGCTGGACACCGACCCGGCCGCGCTCGCCGCGCACACCACCGACCGCTCCGGCACCCCGGCAGCCGGCGAACCCCTCGCCGTCGTGCACGCCCGGCGCACCGAGGACGTGACCGTCACCCTCCGGCACGCGCACGCGCTGGGCGTCCCGGTGGTTCCGCGCGGCGCGGGCACGGGCCTGTCAGGCGGGGCGACGGCAGGCCAGGGCGCGCTCGTCCTGGACCTGTCCCGGATGAACCGCATCCTCGAGCTCTCGGCGGACGACCAGCTCGCGGTCGTCGAACCGGGCGTGATCACCGCGGAGTTGGACCGGGCGGCCGCCGCGCACGGCCTGCGGTACGCGCCCGATCCGGCGAGCGCGGCGCTGTCGACGATCGGCGGGAACATCGCGACCAACGCGGGCGGACTGCGCTGCGCGAAGTACGGGGTGACGCGGGACAGCGTGCTCGGCCTCGAGGCCGTGCTCGCCGACGGCACGGTGATCACCACCGGCCGCAGGACCGTCAAGGGCGTCACCGGCTACGACCTCACCGCGCTGCTCACCGGCTCCGAAGGCACCCTCGCCGTCATCACCTCGGCGACCCTGCGGCTGCGGCCGGTCCCGGTGGCCACGGCCACCCTCGCGGCCTGGTTCGACTCCTTCGAGGCGGCGGCCGACGCGTCGTACGCCATCGCGCGCGCCGGCGTCGTGCCCGCGCTGGCCGAGCTGGTGGACGGGCCGGTGCTGCAAGCCATCGACCCGGCGCTGCGCCAGCGAGGTGCGGCGCTGCTGGTGGTGCAGTGCGACGGAGCCGGTGCGGCGGCCGAGGCGGCGGCCATCGCGCAGGTGCTGACGCCGCAGGCCTCGGCGGTGGAGACCACGGAGGACCCGGCGGAGGCCGAGCGGCTGCTGGCCGCGCGCCGCCTCGCGCTGCCCGCTCTGGAACGGCTGGGCCGACCGCTGATCGAGGACATCGCGGTGCCGCGCTCCCGGCTGGCCGAGGCGGTGCGCGAGATCCGGGACATCTCCGCGCGGCACAGCGTGCCCGTGTTCACCATTGCGCACGCGGCGGACGGCAATCTGCACCCGATCATCGTGGTCGACCCGTCCCTGGACCGGCTGCCGGACGCGGCCTGGGAGGCGGCCGGCGAGATCTTCGCCCTGGCGTTGCGGCTCGGCGGCACGCTCACCGGCGAGCACGGCGTGGGCGTGCTGAAACGGCAGTGGGTCGCCGACGAACTCGGGGCCGCCGCGCACGCGTTGCAGCGGCGGCTGAAGGACGTGTTCGACCCGCGAGGGATTCTCAACCCCGGCAAGAGTCTCTGAGGGCGCCGGCGATTCTCCGGGTGCGCGCGACTCTCTGCATGCGGGGCGCGGAAATGCCACGATCCGCCGTGTTCTGCGGACGGGTGGCGCGTATCCGGGAGCGGCGCGACGGTCGCGGCGGTCGTATCGTCTGGCACGGCGACCGCAGGCGCCGGGCGTGAGCGGGGTCGGCGCCGTTCAACTGCGGGCCGCGCGGGAGCCCGGGTGCGGGAAGGGGGCGGAGGACGTCCGCCCCCTTCCCGGGCCCGTCCTACGGCCGGGACAGCAGCGTCCGTACGCCTTCGGAGGTGAGCGTCAGCGGGTGCTCGGAGCCGGCGTCTATGGTGAGCGAGAGATCATCGGCGGGCCACTGCGAGGCCAGCGCGCCCAGTGGTACCAGGCGGTAGCGGGAGACGAACGGCAGCAGCTCGGCCATCTCGCCCTCCGAGGTGAACACGGGCACCACCGGGTCGCCGCCCGGCTGTTCCAGGACCGGCAGGGCCACCGCGCCCGGGTCGCCGTCCTCCTGACCGGCGTCGTCGGGCACGGGCACCAGCACCTCGCTCAGGGCGAGCGTGTCCAGCGCCCTCTCGTCCTCGGTGTTCACGGCCAGCGCGTCCAGCGCCTGCCGGGCCGGTGTGGTGGTGTGGTCGTTGGCAGGTGTGTCCATGGCAGATCCCCTGGTAGCGGCGGTCGTACGGCCCGCCCCGGGCAAGATCGCTCCCGGGCACGGGTCCTGCTCGCGTACCCGCTCCGGACCAGGACATTCCTGCTTTCCCCAGGGAACCGGGCCGTCAGGGAATCAGCGGTATGTCATCCGAGGGCAGGCCGAAGCGGTCGCAGCCGACCCGGCGGGTCAGCGGCTCGTACATGCCGGCGCCCACATGGGACCAGTACGTGGCCGCGTCCCGGAAGTAGCGCTGCATCCGCTCGCCGTCGCGGGCATGCCGGGAACCGGCGGTGCGGAAGAGGGTGCCCTGCAGTACGTCCCATGCCGTGCGCCCGGCGTTGAGGAACATCAGCGCGAGCCGGTTGTCCTCGACGGCGGTGAACGGTGCTTCGCCGGCCACATTGCGCCGGCACGCCTCCATCCAGTCCTGCGCGGTCCGCCGCAGCGCCGCCTCGGCCATGTCGATCAGGCCGAGCGCCTCGCCGAGGTGGCGCTGGTAGTCGGGCAGGCCGGCGCGGGTGCGGTCGGGTTCCAGGGCGAGCGGGCGGGCGGCGACGGCCCGGGCGTACTCGTCGGCGGCGGCGTACGCGGTGCCGATCATGATGGCAGCCAGTTCGCCGTGGAAGAAGCTCGGTGCCCGCCCGGCGTACATCGCATTGCCGTGCAGCTTCGAGCCGACGCTGCCGCCCTCGACGGGCAGGTCGAGCAGGAAGGCCTCCCGGGTGAGGTACGCGGGGATGCGGGCCTGTTCCATGTGGATGCTGTTGGAGCCGCTGCCGCGCAGGCCGAGGACGCCGTGCCAGTCGTCGAGCACCGTCCACACCGCGCGCGGCGCGACGAACAGCACGGGCGGCCCGGGCGGGTCGCCGGGGGTGGCGGGGGCGCGCAGGGTCTGGCCCACGTAGTGGGTGGAGTACGGCGCCCCCGAGGAGTACGGCCAGGTGCCGTCGAGGACGACATGGCCGTCGCCGTCGGGCTGTGCCACCCCGACCGGCACGACCGTGGACGCGGCCCGGAAGTCGCCGTCGGCGCCGAAGATCTCGTCCTGCGCCTTCTCGTCGAAGAGCGTGGCGACCTGGAGCACATGGGCGGCGGTGAGCGAGAGCGCCCAGCCGGTGGAGGGGCAGCCACGGGCGATCTCGGTGACCACGCGGTAGAAGGCGGGCAGCCCGAACTCGTAGCCGCCGTAGCGCCGCGGCTGGAGCATCCGGTAGAAGCCGGCCCGCAGGAAGTCGTCGTGGGTGTCCTTGGGGTAGTGCGTCAACTGTTCGGTCTCCGGCTGCCGTTCGAGCAGCACGGGCCTGAGCGCTACGGCGCGCTCGATGATCTCGCTTTCGGTGAGGGTGGGTTCGGGAGCGGCGAGCACGGTGCCTCCTGACGGGTGGGGCCGTCGGTTTCGTGACGCGATACGAGTGATTGAACACGGCAAGTGCCTTGCGGTACCGACCGGATAAGGCCAAGGTCTTCCCGCCGGTGCGACTCACTCGACGCCACTCACTTGAGCAGGCGGCACGGCAGCGCCCGTTCGTCCGCCCCGCCCCGCCCGTCCCGCTCCACCCGGTACACCCGGGCGCCCGGCAGCCTGCTCACCGTCTCCGTCAGCCGGCCGTCCGTGAACAGCGCGCCCACGCCGTCGTCCAGCGCCCAGCCGGCGGGCAGTGCTCCGTCGGCCACGGCTGCCCGGTAGGAGGGGCGGCGGCCCGGTTCGCTGTCGTAGTGCGGGCAGACCGAGCCGGGGAGCAGGCCCAGGCCGTCCGGGAGGAAGGTGAGGGGGCCGAAGGAGTCGGTGTGCGAGCCCTCGGCCCAGCAGTTGGCGCCGGCGCTGATGCCGCACAGCAGGGTGCCGCGGTCGTAGGCCTCGCGCAGCAGTCGATCCACGCCGTGCACCCACCACACGGCCAGCATGTTCGCCGTGTTGCCGCCGCCGACGTACACGACGTCCTGCGCCAAGAGGAACGAGCGCAGCCCTTCGTCGTCCAACTCCCTTTGGAACAACGACAGTACGGACGCCTCGCAGTCCTCGCGCGAGCGGAACGCGGCGAGGAATCTCTCGACATACGCGAGGGCGTCTCCACTGGCGGTGGGCAGGAAGCAGACGCGCGGGCGGGCGGTGGGCGCGTGGCTGAGCAGCCAGTCGTCCAGCACTCCGTCGTCGTCGAGGCTGAAGCCGCCGCCGAGGAGGGCCAGGCGGTGCTGTACGGGAGCAGCGGACACGGGAGCGCCTCCTGGAGGGACGGGGTGTCCGGGAACCCTGCCGTGGCGTGAGCCGCGCTGGCAATGGGATATCGCCACCAAGCGACTGAATGCGCAGGCTGGACGGCGTGTCCGGGCGAGCGGAGCGACCGGCTCGGAGGCAGGGTGGTCGAGGCTCTCGTCGAGGAGGAACCGTGAAGCGTCGTGTCGTCGCCGCCCTGACCGCTGCCCTCACCGGGCTGATCCTGTTCGCCGTACCCGCCGCGGCTCACGACGGCCGCGGCAACGTCGAGAGCAACGACTGGAACTTCCCGCTCACCAACATCGGCCTGCTGTAGCGCTGTTCACCCCTCCAGCAGCTCCGCCACGGTGGTCACGCGGACCAGCGGCCGGTACAGGTCCATGACCTGCAGCGCCTTGGCGTGCGAGTCGTCGTCCGCGCCCGCGCAGGCGTCGGCGGGGACCAGCACCTCGATGCCGGCGTCGGCGGCGGCGAGCGCGGTGGACAGGACGCAGCAGTCGGTGCTGACGCCGGCCAGGACCAGGCGGCCCTCGGGGCCGACGAGCCGGGCCAGTTCCGGGGTCCACTTGCCGAAGGTCGTGGCGTCCACGACACGCCCTGTGTGCTGGGCGAACTCGTCGGCCAGCTCCCAGAGCCGGTCGTCCGGCGGCTGGAGCGCGAAGGACCACCGGTCGTAGTACGCGCGCCAGGCGCCCTCGGGTTTCGCGGGGGCCACGAAGCGGGTGAAGGCCACGCGGTCACCGAAGGCCGGCAGCAGGCGTCGCACTCCTGCCGCGGCCTCGGTGAAGCGAGGGGTGGCCCAGGGGCTGTCCGGCTCGGCGAAGACGCGCTGCATGTCGATCACGGCGAGCAGGCCGGTGGTCATACGGCTGCTCCTTCGTCCGCCGGGCTCGGGGCCTGGGCCTCCTGGCTGCGGACCCGGGTGCGGGTCAGGGCCAGGGTGCCGAGGAAGCCGAGGGCGAGGGCGGCGAGGACACCCAGGTTGGCGTAGGCCCAGGCGCCGGACTTGCCGCCGAGGCCGAACGGCTCGAGGAGGTAGCCCTGCCAAGTCAGCCAGCTGGCCGCGGAGTTGGTGACCAGGCCCCAGCCGAGGGCGGTGGCGGCCAGGGTGAGGAGCAGCGGGGTGAGCGGTACGTCGCCGTAGCGGCCGGTGGGGCGGTAGAGGTCGCCCTCGTCATAGTCGCGGCGGCGCAGGGCCAGGTCGGCGAGCATGATGCCGCACCAGGCGGCGATGGGGACGCCGAGGGTGGTGAGGAAGCCCATGAACTGGCCGAGGAAGTCGTCGGCGAAGAAGACGATGTAGATCGAGCCCGCGATCATCAGGACGCCGTCGACGAAGGCGGCCACGTAGCGGGGGATGCGGATACCCGCCGACAGCAGGGCCAGGCCGGAGGAGTAGATGTCGAGGACCGCGCCGCCGACCAGGCCGAGCACGGCGACCACCGCGAACGGGACCAGGAACCAGGTCGGCAGGATGATGGTGAGCGCGCCGATCGGGTCGGCTGCGATGGCGGTGTTGAGCTTGGTGGAGGAGCCGGCCAGCAGCAGGCCGAAGACCAGCAGGAGCAGCGGGGCCACGGAGGCGCCGAAGGTGGTCCAGCCGATCACGCCGCGGCTGGAGGAACTGCGCGGCAGATAGCGGGAGTAGTCGGCGGCGGCGTTGACCCAGCCGAGGCCGAAGCCGGTCATCATGAAGACCAGCGCGCCGATGAACTCCTGGGCGGAGCCCGCCGGGAGGGCGCTGACGGTGCTCCAGTGGATTTGGTCGGCGACGAGGCCGATGTAGACGACGGTGAGCACGCCCGTGACGACGGTGATCACGGTCTGCAGCCGCATGATCAGGTCGAAGCCCATCACGCCGCCGACGACGGTGAGCGCGCCGACCAGGACGAGGGCGACCACCTTGGTCTCGGTGCCGCCGCCCCAGCCGAGCCGGTCGAAGACGGTGGCGGTGGCCATGGTGGCGAGTGCGCACAGCACGGTCTCCCAGCCGACGGTGAGGACCCAGGAGATCACCGAGGGCAGACGGTTGCCCCGGACGCCGTACGCGGCGCGGCTGAGGACCATCGTGGGCGCGGAGCCGCGTTTGCCGGCCACCGCGACGAAGCCGCAGAGCAGGAACGAGAAGACGATGCCGATGACGCCGGCGATCAGCGCCTGCCAGAAGGAGATCCCGAAACCGAGGGCGAAGGCGCCGTAACTCAGGCCGAGGACGGAGACGTTGGCGCCGAACCAGGGCCAGAACAGCGTCCGCGGGCTGCCCTTGCGCTCGGCGTCCTTGATGACGTCGAGGCCGTGCGTCTCGACCTGGAGCTGTCGGCCCGCCACCACTCTGCCGTCGGGGATGTCTGCCATCGTCGACCTGCCTGTTCTGGTGTGTTTGCTGGAGGCTAAGTGGGGGCCGGTCGGGCGTCAATGATCAATGGGGCGGACGCGTCGGCATCCGCCGTGAACCGATCGGGCGGCCTCGTCCGATGAAGGGGCGAACAGACAGGAGCCCCGTGCCCGTTGGCGGCGCCGGGCCCATCGGGAAGGAACCAGCCCATGTCGACCGTTGCCGTCTTCGCCCTCTACGCCCTGGTGGTCGCGCTGTACCTGCACACGCTCGTGGACTGCGTCAGGACCCCGCCCGCGCGGACGCGCTACCTGCCGAAGACGGTCTGGGTGCTCGCCCTGCTCTGGGCCCCGGTCCTGGGCGGCCTGGCCTGGCTCTACCTCGGCAAGGGGCCGGAAGTCGAGCCTCAGCGCGCCCAGAACGGCAGCGGCGGGCAGATGTTGGCGCAGGTGTAGCCGCCGGGCATGAGCAGGCCTGCGTCGTCCTCGTTGTTGGCGCCGCCCGCGAAGTAGACCTCGGGGACCCAGCCCCAGCGGCCGTTGTCCGCCTTGGCGCTGCCCCACCAGAAGTTCTCGGCGGACCCGGCGCGGAAGGTCTGGCCCTTCAACTCGGTGACGAACCAGTTGGCGGCGCCCTGTTCGAGATACCCGACGACGGGGGTGCCCGGTGAACGCGTGGCGTACACCGGGACATGGCCCTGGGTGAGGTTGCAGTACCTGACCTCCGTCCCCGGCCACGCGCGGCCGGTGCCGGGGTCGGTGAGGTCCTTCTTGGTGGGGTTGTGGCAGGGGACGTTGTCGGTGGCGCGGGCGGCGGGGGCGGTCAGGCCCGCGAGGCCGGCGAGTGCGACGGCGGCCGTGACGAGTCCGCGCTTGATGTGGATCATGCAGTCGGGAACGAGGGGTCCCCGGGGATGGTCACGGCGCCGCGTCCGTCCGGACGGTGCTGGTCAGGCCGTGGTTTCGTGGCGCTCGGGGGCGGACCAGTGGGTGTGGAAGGTGCCGGGGCGGTCGGTGCGCCGGTAGGTGTGGGCACCGAAGAAGTCGCGCTGGCCCTGCAGGAGGGCGGCGGGCAGCCGGTCGGCGCGCAGGGTGTCGTAGTGGGAGAGGGCGGCGGAGAAGGCGGGGACGGGGATGCCGCGGCGGGCGGCGGAGGCGACGATCTCCCGCCAGGGGACCTGTGCATCGGTGATCTCCATCGCGAACTCCATCTCGCCGAGCAGGCTGACCAGGTCGCGGTCGGCGGCGTAGGCGGCGCGGATGCGGTCGAGGAAGGAGGCGCGAATGATGCAGCCGCCGCGCCAGATCCGGGCGACGGTGCCGAGGTCGATCTTCCAGCCGTACTCGGCGGCCGCGTCCTGGATCATCTTCCAGCCCTGGTCGTAGGCGATGACCTTGGACGCGTACAGGGCGTGCTCGACCTGGGAGGCGAAGCGGTCGGCCTCGGTGCGGCTGAGCTGGGGCCGGGTGCCGCCGGGCAGCCCGGAGTAGGCGGCGCGCAGTTCGCTCTGGCCGGAGGCGGCGCGGGCGAAGGTGGCCTGGGCGATGGCGGTGACCGGGGAGGCCAGGTCGAGTGCGGTCTGCACGGTCCAGCGGCCGGTGCCCTTCTGGCCGGCGGCGTCCTGGACGATGTCGACGAACGGCTGCCCGGTCTCGGGGTCGGTGTGGGCCAGCACCTCGGCGGTGATCTCGATCAGGTAGGAGCCGAGCCGGCCCTCGTTCCAGCGGTGGAAGATGTCCGCGATCTCGGCCGGCTGGTAGCCGGCGACCTGGCGCAGCAGGTCGTAGGCCTCGGCGATGAGCTGCATGTCGGCGTACTCGATGCCGTTGTGGACCATCTTGACGAAGTGCCCGGCGCCGTCGCTGCCGATGTGGGCGGCGCAGGGCTCGCCGTCGACCTTGGCGCTGATGGTCTCGAACATCGGGCCGAGGACGTCGTACGACTCCGCCGAGCCGCCGACCATGATGGACGGTCCCTCGAGCGCGCCCTCCTCGCCGCCGGAGACGCCGGTGCCGACGAAGTGGATGCCACGCTCGCGCAGGGCGGCCTCGCGGCGGCGGGTGTCGGCGAAGTGGGCGTTGCCGCCGTCGATGATCATGTCGCCGGGCTCGAGGAGCTGGGCGAACTCGTCGATGACCGCGTCGGTGGCGGCACCCGCCTGCACCATGATCATGAGCCGGCGGGGGCGTTCGAGGGCGGCCACGAACTCCTCGGCGCTCTCGGCGGGGACGAACGTGCCTTCGTCGCCGTACACCTCGACGAGCGCGCGCGTGCGGCCGACCGTGCGGTTGTGGACGGCGACGGTGAAGCCGCGGCGGGCGAAGTTGCGCGCCAGGTTGCGGCCCATCACACCCAGGCCGGTCACGCCGATGGCTGCGGTTGCGTTCATGGTGTTCGTCCCTCGATCGGTGCGTTGGCGGTGGCGGGGCGGGGCGGCCCCATGACCGTGAGGTACGGACGGGCGGCCGGATCGTCTCGATCCAGGTGGCGTTCACCACTCCGGCACCCCCGATCGATCAAACGAAACATCGACGGTTTATCATCTGAGCGCTGCCTAGCTCGAAAGATGGATCTGTGACTGTCAACGACGACTCGTTCACCAACTGGAAGACCCGCGAGGAGACCGCGGAGTCGATGATCCCGATCATCGGGAAGCTGCACCGCGAGCGGGACGTCACCGTCCTGCTGCACAGCCGCTCCTTGGTGAACAAGTCGGTGGTCAGCATCCTCAAGACGCACCGGTTCGCCCGGCAGATCGCCGGCGAGGAGCTCTCGGTCACCGAGACCCTGCCGTTCCTGCAGACGCTGACCTCGCTGGACCTGGGTCCGTCCCAGATCGACATCGGCAGGCTCGCCGCGAGCTACAAGAGCGACGACCGCGGTCTGACGGTGGAGGCGTTCACCGCCGAGGCCGTCGCGGGTGCCACGGGCGCCAACAAGATCGAGCGCGGCGGGGGCCGGGACGTCGTCCTGTACGGCTTCGGGCGCATCGGCCGGCTCGTGGCCCGGCTGCTGATCGAGAAGGCCGGCTCCGGCAACGGCCTGCGGCTGCGCGCGATCGTGGTGCGCGGCGGGGGCGAGCAGGACATCGTCAAGCGGGCCTCGCTACTGCGCCGGGACTCGATCCACGGCCAGTTCCAGGGCACGATCACCGTGGACGAAGAGAGCAGCACGATCTTCGCCAACGGCAACGCGATCAAGGTGATCTACGCGAACGACCCGTCCGAGGTCGACTACACCGCGTACGGCATCAGCAACGCCATCCTGATCGACAACACCGGCAAGTGGCGCGACCGCGAGGGCCTGTCCCAGCACCTGCGCCCCGGCGTCGACAAGGTTGTGCTGACCGCGCCGGGCAAGGGTGACGTCCCGAACATCGTGCACGGCGTCAACCACGACAGGATCAAGCCGGACGAGCAGATCCTGTCCTGCGCCTCCTGCACCACCAACGCGATCGTGCCGCCGCTGAAGGCGATGGACGACGAGTTCGGTGTGCTGCGCGGCCACGTGGAGACGGTCCACTCGTTCACCAATGACCAGAACCTGCTGGACAATTACCACAAGGCGGACCGTCGCGGCCGTTCCGCGCCGCTCAACATGGTGATCACCGAGACCGGTGCCGCCTCCGCCGTGGCGAAGGCGCTGCCCGACCTCAAGGCGCCCATCACCGGCAGCTCGATCCGGGTCCCCGTGCCGGACGTCTCGATCGCCATCCTGAGTCTGCGGCTCGGCCGCGAGACGGACCGCGAGGAAGTCCTCGACTACCTCCGCGAGGTGTCGCTGACCTCCCCGCTGAGGCGCCAGATCGACTTCACCACCGCCCCCGACGCGGTCTCCAGCGACTTCATCGGCTCGCGGCACGCCTCGATCGTCGACGCCGGGGCCACCAAGGTCGACGGCGACAACGCGATCCTCTACCTCTGGTACGACAACGAGTTCGGCTACTCCTGCCAGGTCATCCGCGTCGTCCAGCACGTCTCCGGGGTGGAGTACCCGACCTTCCCGAGCCCGGCGGTCTGACCCGTCCGCGAAATGTCCGGTCAAGGGTCGGCAATGCGACCACTTGACCGGACGCTTCCGGGGAATGCATGGGCCACAGGGGCGGATCAGCACTCTGGAGGCGCCGTGACCGCAGCATCAGAGCCCCGGGTATCGGGCCTGGAGATCCGCTCCATCGACTACGTCCCGCTGGACGAGCGCCACGGCAAGCTCTGGCACCTGGGCCCGCTGTGGTTCATGTCGAACGCCCAGATCGCCACGCTCGCGGTGGGCCTGATCAGCATCACCGAGGGCGGCAACCTCATCTGGTCGCTGATCGCGATCGTGGCGGGCACCGTCCTCGGCACCTTCTTCATGGCCTTCCACTCGGCGCAGGGCCCGCAGCTGGGCCTGCCGCAGATGATCCAGTCGCGGCCCCAGTTCGGCTACGTCGGTGCCCTGTTGGTGTGGCTGTTCGCCTACGTCCAGTACGCGGGCTTCAACGTCTTCAACACCATCCTCGCGGGCGAGGCCATGCACACCACCGTCCACGGCGGCGTCAAGCTGTGGGTGGTCGTGGTCACCGTCGTCGCCCTGGTCATCGCGCTGGTGGGCTACGACGTCATCCACAAGGCCGAGCAGTTCCTGACGTACTCCTTCCTGGTCGTCTTCGGGATCTTCACCGTCGGTGTCCTGGTCACGCTGCACTACCCGGCGGGCTCGTTCGACCTCGGCGCCTTCAAGTGGACGCCGTTCCTTGCCCAGTTCGGCGTGGTCGCCGGCTACCAGATCAGCTGGGCGATCTACGTCTCCGACTACTCCCGCTATCTCCCGCCGAACGTCACCGTCCGCAAGACCTTCTACTGGACGTACTTCGGCTCGGCCCTCGGCGGCATCTGGCTGATGGTCCTCGGCGCGCTGCTGGCCGCCTGGGCGGGCAAGGACTTCGAGACCATCAGGTCGATCAACGCGGCGGGCGACAAGGTGTTCAGCGGGTTCGGCGCGATCGTGCTGCTGTTCGCGGTCCTTGGCCTGGTCTCCGTCACCGCGCTGAACATGTACGGCGGTTCGCTCACGCTCATCAGCGCCATCGACTCGATCAAACGGGTGCGGCCGACACTCGGCGTACGGCTGGTGACCATCGGCCTGACCGCGGCGCTCTCCCTGGTCGGCGCGCTGGCCGCGACCTCCGACTTCCTGGAGAACTTCAACAACTTCCTGCTGCTGGTGCTCTATCTGTTCATCCCGTGGACCGCGGTGAACCTGATGGACTACTACGTGGTGCGCCGCGGCCACTACGCCATCGCGGAGATCTTCAACCCCCACGGGATCTACGGCCGTTGGGGATGGCACGGCATCATCGCGTATCTGGTCGGCTTCGGCGTCATGGTCCCCTTCTTCTCCGTCGGCACGCTGTACGTCGGCCCCGTCGCCGACGCGCTGGACGGCGCCGACATCTCGCTGTTCGTCGGGCTGCCGGTCGCCGCGGTGCTGTACTGGCTGCTGACCCGCTCCATCGACGTGGACGCCGAGCAGCGGATCGCGGAGGCCGAGGCGGAGGCGCTGGAACAGGCGGCGCACGAGCACCGCGAACCCTGACGGTTCCCCGTCGGCACACACGGGGCGGCGGCCCGGGTCGGCGGCCTCACCAGGCCTTTCGGCACCTCACAGAGTCTTTTGTCGATACGTCCTGACATACCTGTTGACATCTCTCCGAGGGCGCTCCATAGTGCGTGCTACTAGAGCGCGCTAATGAAGCGCTCTAGCGACGGTGAAGCAGGCGGTCCCCACCGATGACCGCTGCAGACCGCTCCCCCGCGCCGCCACACCCGGGTTTCCGCGCTGCCCACACGATCCGCCCGACCGCACAGCGAGGTGCAAGGGACTATGCACAGACACCACCGAGCCGCCGCCTTCACCGCCGTCGCCCTGACCGGCGCCCTGCTCGCCACCGCCTGCTCCAGCAGCTCCGGCGGCAAGAAGTCCGAAGAAAACGACGCCGCCGCCTCCGCCGGCAAGGCCACCACCCCCCGCATGACCGTCGCCATGGTCACCCACGCCTCCCCCGGCGACACCTTCTGGGACCT
>NZ_JBEYVO010000040.1:0-112624 GCF_040644055.1 Streptomyces sp. NPDC047043 | reverse complement strand
GCCAAGCTGATCGTGACGGGCCGTACCCGCAAGGAGGCCCTGGAACGGGCCGCCCGGGCGCTCGACGAGTTCACCGTCGAGGGCATGGCCACCGCGATCCCCTTCCACCGCAAGGCAGTTGCCGACCCCGCCTTCACCGCCGAACCCTTCACGGTCCACACCCGCTGGATCGAGACCGAGTTCGTCAACGACATCCCGCCCTTCGCTGCTCCCACTCCCGGCGAGACCGAGCAGGAGGAGCCGGGCCGGGAGACCGTCGTCGTCGAGGTCGGCGGCAGGCGGCTCGAGGTGTCGATCCCCGCCTCCCGCGTCGGAGCGATCACAGGATCGGCGACGGATGGGAAACCCAAGCGCCGTACGGCGAAGAAGTCCGGCCCGGCCGCCTCGGGCGATGTCCTCGCCTCGCCGATGCAGGGCACGATCGTCAAGGTCGCCGTCGAGGACGGCCAGCAGGTCGAAGAGGGGGACCTGGTCGTCGTACTCGAGGCAATGAAGATGGAACAGCCTCTGAACGCCCACAAGTCCGGCACCGTCAAGGGGCTTTCCGCCGAGGCAGGCGCCGCTGTCACCTCCGGCGCCACGATCTGCGAAATCAAGGACTGACCACAAGAACTGACCACAAGAACCGACCGCCACACGCACTGACCAGAACTGATCAGGAAGGCTGAACATGGGGGACGAACTGGAGCAGACGTTGCTCCAGATGCGGGCGCTGGTCGAGGACGCGGTGTCCAAGACCAGGCACCGGGCGGGCGCCGGCCAGGGCGCCCTGACCGTGGTGTCCGATCCCAGCAACGCACGGATCAGGCGCACCGCCGAGCGCCTGATCTCCACCGCACGACGCTCCGTGTCGCTGGCGCTGCCGTGCCGGGTGACCATGTCGGAGGCGCTGAGCGGACTGCTCGACATGCTGCGCGAGATCTCCGCCGCCGGAGTCGGGGTCCGCGTGCTCGGAGGACCGGGGATCCTCGACGACCGCAATGTGCGACGCCATCTGACGCCCTTGCCGGCACGGGCCGCGTTCGACGTCAGGATCGCGGCGCACCAGCACCAGGAAGTACTGATCGTGGACGAGCGGATGGCGCTGATGCGGGCCGAGTTCGGCGGGGCGGGCTCGCAGGCGGTGACCATCCGCGTGCCGATGGTGCTGCGCGCGCTGGACACGCTGTTCACCGGTGCCTGGTCGACGGCGACGCCCGCGCAGAGCTATCGCAGGGTGAGCCCGCGCGGCCGTACCGAGATCGCCCGCCAGGTGCTGAGCTGCCTCACCGCGGGGAGCACCGACGAGGCGGCGGCCCAGAGCCTGGGCCTGTCCGTGCGCACGTATCGCCGTCATGTCGCCGAGCTGATGCAGGAGTTGGGGGCCGTGTCCCGCTTCCAGGCCGGTGTACAGGCCGTCGAACTGGGTCTGCTCACTCCGGAGGCCAAGGCGGCATGAGCGGCTAGGCGGGTCTGAGGAGCGCATCCATCGTCGCCTCCAGATACGCCGGGAACTCCTCGGGGGAGGGCAGTACGGACGGCGCGGCGTGGCCGAGCTGGGTGTGTCCCAGATAGAAGCTGTACGCCATGAGCGCGCGCCGTCGCGCCTCCGCCTCGGCGAAGCCCAGCTCGCCGAAGAGCCCGGCCAGGTAGCCGATCCGGCGCTCGGTGACCTGGCGCAGCGCGGCGGCGACCTGGGGGTGGTCGGTGCTGGCGAGCAGCGAGACCTCCAGCGGATCGGTGGCGGCCGGCTTGGTGACCGCGGTGAACAGCCTGCGCAGGCGCTTCTCCGCATCCGGCTCGGTCTCCACCGCCGCGATGATCTCGTCGGTGTTCGCCTCCACCCAGCGGGCGAGGGCGGCCTCGATCAGCGCCTCGCGGTTGCCGAAGTGCCAGTAGAAGCTGCCCTTCGTCGCGCCGAGGCGGGCGGCGAGCGGCTCGACCGCCACCGCCGCGAGGCCGCCGCCCTCGCCGATGGCGGCGAGCGCGGCGTCCGCCCAGTCGCGGGCGCTGAGCCTGGCCTTTCCGGACCGCCGCCCCTGCTCCGTCTGCTGCCGTTGCACCATGACCATACGGTACCGTATGGTTGACCATACGCCAGCGTATGGAGGCATGCGATGCTCAAGGACAAGCCCGTAGCGGTGCGGTTTCCCGAAGGCGCCCGGCTGATCAGGACAGCCGTGGACCGGCCCGACTACCAGGACGCGTACGCGATGGAGCTGCTGCCCGGCATGCCGCGCGACCCGGCGGCCTGGACGGGCATCCTGCGCGACGCCTTCCCGATCGCCGCCAAGCAGGACGGCGAGGCCCTGATGAACGTGAGCACGGCCGGTCTCGACGCCTGGGCCTCGATCGTCGTCGACGACAAGCACGTGACCCTGTGCAGCTCGGTGAAGACCAACGCCTGGCAGTCCAGGCTGTATTGGGGCGTGGTCAAGCGGGTGCACCCCTTCATGGCCCGCGCCATGATGGTCCGCACCCACCGCCGGCTCGCTCTCGCTACACGGAACCCGGTGTAGCGGAACCCGGTGCGGTTGTTCCCAGCGACCGTTCCGTCACCCGCGCCAGATGCCGCGCGAAGACCTGGCGGGTGTCCGGCGTCAGCGTGCGCAGGGCCACCAGCGCGGTGATCACGACGTCGCAGAGCTCGCCCTGGACGTCCTCCCAGGTATGGGTGACGCCCTTGCGCGGGTTCTGCCCGGTCGCGCCGATCACCGCCTCGGCGACCTCGCCGACCTCCTCCGACAGCTTCAGCATGCGCAGAAGCAGGCCCTCGCGGCCGCCGTGCGGACGGTTGCCGTCCAGCCAGGTCCACAGGGCGTCGACGCAGGACCAGAGTTCGGGGGAGTCGCTGCCGGCGGGGGCGGTGGGCTGATCAGTCATGGGCCCAGCCTGCCCACGCCGGTCACCCCTCGAACAGCGGCTCCTGCGACACCGGTCCCTTGCCGAACGCGGCTCCTGCGACACCGGTCCCTTGCCGAACGCGGCTCCTGCGACGCCGGTCCCTTGCCGAACGCGGCTCCTACGACGCCGGTCCCTCCCCGAACAGCGCCTCCTGCGAGCTGAACTCGTCCGCCGCCTCGTCCTTCTCCGGCTTGTGCACCCTCTTGTTGCGCGCTCCCACGACCAGCGCGGTGACCGCCGCCGTCGCCCCCAGCGCCGCCGGGACCATCCAGCCCCGGTCGAAGACATGGCCGAGGGCGTGGTCGAGGGAGAGGCGGCCGGGGCCCGCGATGGCGAGGCCGGTGGCGGCCAGGCCCAGGGTCGCCGCGTACTCGTAGCCGCCCTCCATGTTGAAGAAGCCGTTCGGGGCGTGCACCGCGGACGCGCCCGCCATCGCGCCGGCCGCCGCCGCACCCGCCGCCGGGGTCGCCAGGCCCAGCGCCAGCAGCGTGCCGCCGCCGGCCTCCGCAAGGCCCGCCGCCGTGGCGCTCGCCCGGCCCGGCGAGTAGCCGACGGACTCCATGAACTGGCCGGTCCCCTCGATGCCGTGCCCGCCGAACCAGCCGAGCAGTTTCTGAGCGCCATGCGCGGCCAGCACACCGCCGGTACCCACCCGGAGCAGCAGCAGGCCCAGATCACGTCGGTCGTAAGAACTCACGGTGACTCCTTGAACAGGAAGCAGGAACGACCCCCTCCGCGTTTCCACCGTCCCACCCCTCACACCCGGCGGACCGATCCGCGCAGCCGTTCGGGTGGCGGCGCCCTGCGGGCGGTGTGAGTCTGGCTGCCATGACGATTCAGCCCGCCAAACTCAGCGACCCGGCAGTCCGCGCATTCGTCGCCGCCGTCAACGCCCACGACCGCGAGGCGTTCCTGTCCCTGCTCTCGGACGACGCGACCATGTCGGACGACGGCTCCGACCGCGATCTCACCGAATGGATCGACCGGGAGATCTTCCTCTCCAACGGCCACCTGGACGTCGACAACGAGTCCCAGGGCGGCCGCGCCCTCGTCGCCCACTACCGCAACGACGCCTGGGGCGAGATGCGCACCCGCTGGAGCTTCACGGTCGACGACGACGGCCGCATCACCCGCTTCGAGACCGGACAGGCGTGAAAACCCTTGCCCTAGGGTGCACTCCAACTCCTAGTGTCCGGCGGTATGGAGACGAACAGGACCCTCGGTCGCAGCGGCATCGCAGTAAGCGCTCTCGGCTTCGGCTGCTGGGCCATCGGCGGTGAGTGGCAGAACACGGAAGGCCAGCCGCTGGGCTGGGGCAAGGTCGACGACGAGGAGTCCGTACGGGCGATCCGGCGCGCCCTCGACCTCGGCGTGAGCTTCTTCGACACCGCCGACACCTACGGCACCGGACACAGCGAGCGCATCCTCGGCCGGGCGCTGGGCAAGCGCCGCGCCGACGTCGTCGTAGCCACCAAGTGGGGCAACGTCTTCGACGAGGAGACCCGCACCCTCACCGGCCGCGACGACTCCCCGGCGCACGCCCGCCGCGCGCTGACCGCGTCGCTGAAGCGGCTGGACACCGACTACGTCGACCTCTACCAGCTGCACATCTCCGACGCCGAGCCCGAGCGGGCCGCCCAACTCCGGGACGTGTGCGAGGAGTTCGTGGCGGAGGGGCTCATCCGCGCCTACGCCTGGAGCACCGACGACCCGGCCCGCGCCGCCGTGTTCGCGGAGGGGGAGCACTGCGCGGCCGTACAGCACGCGGCCAATGTGCTGCAGGACGCGCCCGACATGTTCGCGCTGTGCGACGAGGCGGATCTCGCCAGCATCAACCGCAGCCCGCTGGCCATGGGGTTGCTGGCGGGCAAGCGGCAAGGCGCCCTGGAGGCGGGCGACATCCGCAGCAGGCCGCCGGCCTGGCTGCAGGGCTTCAGCGAGGGCTCCGGGGCGGACGAGGACTGGGTCGCCCGGATCGACGCGCTCCGGGAGATCCTCACCAGCGGCGGCCGTACGCTCGCCCAGGGCGCCCTGGCCTGGCTGTGGGCGCGCAGTGCGCGCACCGTCCCGATTCCCGGCTTCCGTTCGGTCGCGCAGGCCGAGCAGAACGCCGGCGCGATCGCGAAGGGGCCGCTCACCGCCGGGCAGATGGCCGAGATCGACCGGCTGCTCGGGCGGTGAACGGCCCCCTCGGGCCCGCGGACCGCGGTCAGTGGGCGACCTGGCTGTCGTAGGCCTGCAGGCCGGAAGGCTGCTGCTCGGTCAGCGTCAGTTGCCCCGCCTTGATGGTCGCCAGGCGCGGAGCCCGGCGGGCGATGGACGAGTCGTGGGTGACGATGACGAAGGTCAGGCCGTGCTCGCGCCACAGGCCCTCCAGCAGGGCCATGATGTCGTCGCGGGTGCCCTCGTCGAGGTTGCCGGTGGGCTCGTCGGCGAGCAGCACCTTCGGCTTCTTGACCAGCGCGCGGGCGATGGCGACGCGCTGCTGCTGGCCGCCGGACAGCTCGGTCGGGACGTGCGAGAGGCGCTCGCCCAGGCCGACCGAGCGCAGCGCCTCGGCCGCGCGCTCGCGGCGTTCGGCGGGCTTCACGCCGAGCGGGACCAGGGCCGTCTCGACGTTCTCCTGCGCGGTCAGTGTCGGGATGAGGTTGAACGCCTGGAAGATGATGCCGATCTTCTCGGCGCGCAGCCGGGTCAGCTTGGCCTCGCTGATCCGCGCGAGGTCGACGCCGTCCAGCTCGACGCTGCCCTCGGAGGGACGGTCCAGGCCGCCGATCATCTGCAGCAGGGTGGACTTGCCGCCGCCCGTCGGGCCCTGGATGACGAGCTGGTCGCCGTCCTCGATGGCGAGGTCGATGCCGCGCAGCGCCTCCACCGTCTCCTTGCCCCGCGTGTAGCGCTTGGTGACGCCGGTGAGTCTGTACATGGGTGCTCCACAGGAAGGTAGGGGGCGGGGCGCCGCCTCCCGGGGGGATGTCGGAGGCGGCGCCCCAGCTCAGGGGGGTGTTACGAGACGCTGCGCAGGGCGTCGGCCGGGCGCATCCGCGAGGCGCGCCAGCCGCCCATCGCGCCGGCGATCAGACCGCCGGTGACCGCCAGGCCCACCGCGAGCGCGATGGTGGTCAGGGAGACCGGGGCGGACAGGGCGATCTCCATGGTGTTGGAGGCGGACTGCTGGCCGGGGCCGCCCATGCCGCCACCGGGGCCGCCGCCCATCCCGCCGCCACCGCTGTTGCCGAGCTGCGCGGTGAGCTTCGGGCTGATCGCGGTGACCGTGTAGGCGGCCGCGAGGCCCAGGCCGATGCCGAGGGCACCGCCGAGCAGACCGTTGACCATGGACTCGCCGACGACCTGCCGGGTCACGTTGCGGCTGGGCCAGCCCAGCGCCTTCAGCGTGCCGAACTCGCGCACCCGGCGGGAGACCGCGGAGGAGGTCAGCAGCGCCGCCACCAGGAACGCGGCGGCCAGCACCGCGATCGACAGCCACTTGCCGACGCTGGTCGCCAGGTTGGAGGCGGTGGACAGCGAGCCGGACACGGTGGAGGCGAGGTCGGCGGAGGTGGTGACCGTCGTACCGGAGATGTTGCTCTGGATCGTCTTCTTGACGGTGGCGATCTGCTTGGAGTCGGTCGCCTTGACGTAGATCGTGGTGACCTTGTTCTTGGAGTCGCCCAGCGTCTGCGCCCGCTTCAGCGGCACGAACACGTCGGTGGTGGACTCGCTGCTGTCGGGCGTCGCGATGCCGATGACGGTGAACTTGGTGCCGTTGATCTTGAAGGTCGAACCGACCTTGTACTTCTTCGACTTGGCGTACGACTTGCTGATCACGGCGACCTTCGCGTTGGTCTGCGAGGCCGTGAACGTCTTGCCGGAGGTGATCTTCGACGTGGCCAGCGGGCCGAGCGCCTGGTCGGTGACGTCGATGCCGGCCACCGAGTAGGAGTTGACGTTGAAGGAGGCGCCGCCGCCCTGCACCTGCGGCTGACCGCCGCCGCTGCTGCTGCCGCCGGGGCCGCCCTGCTGGGAGCCGGATCCCGAGCCGGACGTCGAGGACTTCGCCTTGCCCTGGGTGAAGGAGCCGTCGACCTTGGTCACGTTCAGGGTGATCGCGCCGACCGCGTCCGCCACGCCCTTCTGCGCGGCGACCTTGGTGACCAGCGCGGACGACAGGGCCTGACCGCCCTGCGTCATCACCCGGTCCGAGCTCTGCGTGGTCTTGCTGCTCGACTTGGCGTCGAACTTGAAGTTCGGGCCCTGTGAGCTGCCCGCCTTGGGAGCCGACTGCGCCTTGGTCACGGTCATGTCGGTGCCGAGGCCGTAGAGCGACTTGAGGACCTTGTCCTGAGCCTGTGTCATACCGGCCGACACCGAGTTGACGGTGATGACCAGCGCGATTCCGAGCGCCAGACCCAGTGCGATGACCAGGGCCGCCTTCTTTCTGCGGCCCAGCTCGCGCTTGAGATAGATGCCAAACATCCCGTTCCTCGAAGGTTCTTGGCGCCCGCTGTGGGCGCTGCCACAAGCTAGGGAGAAACCTTTGAGTCGGACTGAGTAAAGGATGTGTCAGAGCTGAGAAAGTGAGGTCCCGGGTCAGAATTCCGTAAGACAGCCAATTCCTATGCCGTAGAGGGCGTACTGCCAGGAAACCCCTGTTGGATGGGTGTTAAGTTCCCGGGATGCACGGTTCCTCTCCGCTCTCCCGGCGTGCCGCTCTGGGGCTTGCCGCCGCCGCGATTCCGCTTGCCGCGGCGACCCCTGCGCACGCCTCGACCGTCGTCGGCGGGGCGCGCCTTGCCCATGACGGAATTCAGGGCACAGGGCTGCCCAAAAAGCTCACCGCCGCCGCCTGGCTCGTGGCCGACTGCGACAGTGGAGAGGTACTCGCCTCCTACAACGCGCACAAGCGGCTCGCGCCCGCGTCCACGCTGAAGATGCTGTTCGCCGACACGGTCCTGAAGAGGTTCGACCGCACCGAGCGCTATCAGGTGACCGACGCCGACCTGGCCGACATCCCGGCCGGCTCCAGCCTGGTCGGCGTCAAGCCCGGGATCACCTACACCGTCGAGCAGTTGTGGCAGGGCGTCTTCCTGCGCTCCGGCAACGACGCGGTGCACGTGCTCGCCCACATGAACGGGGGAGTGGCCAAGACGGTCGCCCAGATGCAGGCCAAGGCCGAGGACCTGCAGGCCCTGGACACCCATGTGGTCAGCCCCGACGGCTTCGACCACAAGGGCCAGCTGTCCTCCGCCTACGACCTCACCCTCTTCGCCCGGCACGGCCTGAAGAACGCCGACTTCCGCGAGTACTGCCACCTGAAGACCGCGAACTTCCCGGCCGGCGGCAAGAAGACCTTCCAGATCCAGAACACCGACCGCCTGCTCACGGGCGCATGGGGCGTGAAGACGTACGACGGGCTGATCGGCGTCAAGAACGGCTACACCAGCCACGCCGGCAACACCTTCACCGGCGCGGCCACCCGCGGCGGCCGGACCCTGCTGGTCACCGTGATGCACCCCAAGAGCGGCTACAACGCCGTCTACGAGGAGACGGCCGCGCTGCTCGACTGGGGCTTCGATCGGGCCGGCTCGGCCGAGGCGGTGGGCACGCTGGTCGAGCCGCTCAGCGAGGGCGGGACGAAGGTGAAGCCCACCGGGAAGGCGGCCCAGGCGGCGGCCGGCGCCCCGGGAGCGGCGGACGAGACCCCCTCGACCTGGCGGCTGCTGGAGGGCGCGGCCGGCACGGTCGCCCTGCTGGCGGGCGGCGCGTGGGCGCTGCGCCGACGGCGGGCGGCGGCCGCGGAGGCGGGCGGCAAGGGCCGGACATGACGTGGCGGCAGCCGTTCCGGGCACCGGTGCGTACCTCGCGGTCCCACGCGAGATCCACCCCCACTCGATGCCTGGAACGGCTGCCGCATCCCCCCTCGGTTTGGACCGCGGAACACCGGTGCTCCAACTGTGAAGCTCTGGTGAAGATGATTTGAGCATAGGCCCGAGACCGGCCGCAATGGAGCGGATGGGTGCATTCCGTTTGTGCAAGTTGACGCGTTGACGGCCCGTGTTCCGGGCTCAGCCGCGGCCGACGTACGGCATCGCGGTGGCGAGCACCGTCGCGAACTGCACGTTTGCCGCCAGCGGCAGCTCGGCCATGTGCCGCACCGTGCGCGCCACGTCGGCGACGTCCATCACGGGCTCGGCCGCGATCTCGCCGTTGGCCTGCAGCGCCCCGGTCTGCATCCGTGCGGTCATGTCGGTCGCCGCGTTGCCGATGTCGATCTGCCCGACCGCGATGTCGTACGCCCGCCCGTCCAGCGACAGCGACTTGGTCAGCCCGGTCAGCGCGTGCTTGGTCGCCGTGTAGGCGACGGACAGCGGCCGGGGCGTATGTGCTGAAATCGACCCGTTGTTGATGATGCGTCCGCCCTGCGGATCCTGCTCCTTCATCTGCCGGTACGCCGCCTGCGCGCACAAGAACGCCCCGTTGAGGTTGGTGTCCACCACATGCCGCCACGCCTCGTACGGCAGCTCCTCCACCGGCACCCCGCCAGGACCGAACGTCCCCGCGTTGTTGAACAGCAGGTCCACCCGCCCGAACCGCCCGACCGCGGCGGCGAACAGCGCGGCCACGTCCGCCGGCTGCGAGACATCGGTGCGCACGGCGAGCGAGGCACCCTCGGGCACCAGCGCCGCCGTCTCCTCCAACGTCCCGGGCCGCCGCCCCGCCAGCGCCACCGACCAGCCCGCGCGCAGCAGCTCCACGGCGACCGCCCGGCCGATCCCGGAGCCGGCCCCGGTCACCACCGCGATCCTCGACTGCACCTTTGTCTGCATGGCATCCATGCGCCGCAGCGTAGGTGAGCGTCTGCCAGGTGGGACGACCCGTCCGCCATCCGGGTGCAGTGCACCCGACAAACGCGTGTCGACTCCGGCCAGTCGCACGCCTCCTCCCTGAACTGTGACGGGAGGACAGAATGACAATCACAACAGCTCGGTCCCGGTGGCACGCACCCGAACTCCGTGCCGCCGCCCGCCACATCGGCCGCCGCCGCATGCTCAGCCTGACGGCCGCGACCGTCGCGCTCGCCTTCGCCATCGACCTGCCCACGGTCGGCGCGGCGGCCGCCACCCCGCTCGACGCGGCACGCATCGCCGAGTTCCCCTTCACCCTCGGCGTCGCCTCGGGCGATCCGCTGCCCAATTCGGTGGTGCTGTGGACACGCCTCGCGCCCGCCCCCTACCAGCCCGACGGCGGAATGCCCGCACAACGCGTCGACGTGGACTGGGAAATGGCCAAGGACGAGGCGTTCTCCGCCCTCGCCGCCAAGGGCACCACCACCGCACACCCCGAGTTCCACCACACCGTGCACGTCGAAGCCCAAGGCCTCGAACCCGGCCGCGTCTACTACTACCGCTTCCGCACCGGCAGCTGGATCAGCGAGACCGGCCGCACCCGCACCGCGCCCGCCGCCGACAGCGCCGCCCCCGCGCTCTCCTTCGCCGCCGTCTCCTGCCAGGCCTACGAGGACGGCCACTTCACCGCCCACCGCCACCTCGCCCAGGACGACGTCGACCTGGTCTTCCACCTCGGCGACTACATCTACGAGTACGCCATCGACGCGGCCGGCGGCGCCCGCAAGTACACCGACCACGCGCTCTCCTCCGCCTTCGGCCACGAGACCATGACGCTGGAGGACTACCGGCTGCGCTACGCCCTCTACAAGACCGACCCCGACCTGCGGGCCGTGCACGCCGCGCACCCCTTCGTCGTCACCTTCGACGACCACGAGACCGCGAACAACTACGCCGACGCCGTCTCCGACAACGGCATGCCGCCGGACCAGTTCCTGCTGCGCCGCGCCGCCGCCTACCGCGCCTACTGGGAGAACCAGCCCCTGCGCATGCCGCAACTGCCGGTCGGCTCGGACATGCAGCTCTACCGGCGCCTGCACTGGGGGCTGCGCGCCCAGTTCGACATCCTCGACACCCGCCAGTACCGCTCCGACCAGGCCTACGGCGACGGCAGGCACATCCCCGGCCCGGAGTCCGACGACCCCAGCCGCACCATCACCGGCCAGGCCCAGGAGAAGTGGCTGCTCGACGGCTGGCGCAACTCCAAGGCGCTGTGGAACGTCGTACCGCAGCAGGTCTGCTTCTCCCAGCGGCGCATGGACCTCAACGCCGTCGCCCAGGTCTCCATGGACGCCTGGGACGGCTACCCCGCCTCACGCCGCCGGATCCTGGACGGCGCCAAGGCGGCCGGCATCGAGAACCTGATGGTGCTCAGCGGCGACGTGCACGTCGGATACGCCTTCGACATCAAGGACGACTTCGACGACCCCGACTCGCGCACACTCGGCACCGAGATCGTGGCCACGTCCATCGTCAGCGGCCAGGACGGCACGAAGACGCCCGCCAACTGGAACACCTACATGACCGCCAACCCGCACCTGAAGTTCTACGACGGCCGACGCGGCTACGCGAAGATCACCCTGGGGGAGACCCAGGCCCGGGCCGACTTCAAGACGGTGCCGTACGTGACCCGGCAGGGCGCGCCGGTCGAGACGGCCGCCTCCTTCGTGACGGAGATCGGCGAGCAGGGCCTCAAGCCGACGTGACGACCTCGCCCAGACCCTCGCCCCGGTCCTCGCCGAGGGTCTCCGCCGGGTAGCGGACGCCGATGCGCTCCCGTATCGCGTCGAGCGTCCGCATCACCGCCAGCGTGCCCTCCAGCGGCACCAGCGGGGACTCGCTCTCCCCGGCCCGCAGGGCGCGCATCACCTCCCTGGCCTCGTGCCGGAGGCTGTTGCGGGGGCCGTCGGCCGGGTCGGCCGCGAACTCCTGCGGGTCACGGCCGTCGCGGTGCAGCACGAAGCGGTCCGGGAAGAAGAAGCCGTACGGGATGTCGATGCGGCCCTGCGAGCCGGTGACGGAGGCGGCGGTCGCCGTACCGCCGACGATGGAGCAGTGCACCGAAGCGAGAGCGCCGCTCTCCCAGGAGAGCAGTGCACCTGTCTGGAGATCGACGCCCTCGTCGGAGAGCGCTGCTCTCGCCACGATGTCCGAGGGTTCGCCCAGCAGGAGGTGGGCGAAGGAGACCGGGTAGACGCCGAGGTCGAGCAGCGCGCCCCCGCCCTGCGCCGGATCCCGCAGCCGGTGAGCGGGCGGGAAGGGCCCCGCCAGCCCGAAGTCGGCCTGCACATGGCGCACCTCACCGATCGCCCCGCCGTCGACCAGCTCCTTCAGCCGCCGCACCAGCGGATTGCAGTACATCCACATCGCTTCCATCAGGAAGCTCCCGCGCCCCCGCGCCAGCGCGATGAGCTCCGCCGCCTCGCGCGCGTTCAGCGTGAACGCCTTCTCGCACAGCACGTTCCGCCCGGCCTCCAGGCACAGCCCCGCGGCCGCCCGGTGCGCCGAGTGCGGGGTGGCGACATACACCACATCGACGTCCGCGTCCTCGGCGAGCGCACCCCACTCGCCGTACGCCCGCTCGATCCCGAACCGCTCCGCGAACGCCTTCGCCGACGCCTCGCTGCGCGAGGCCACCGCGACGACCTCGGCATCGGGCAGATCCACCAGATCCGCCGTGAACGCGGCGGCGATCCCACCCGTCGCGAGGATCCCCCACCGCACGCTCTCCGCCGCCATCCCGGCCCCACCCTCGCTGCTGTGACATTCGGCACTGTGTACGAGCTGAGAGCATAGGTGGCCGGGGGCCGGAGGTGTCCCCCGGGATCGTGCAGTACTCGCAAAGGGAGGGGCACATGCCCGAGCAGGGCGCGCCGACATCGCACATACAGCAGGCGGCCGGGCCGAAAGCGGAACCGGCCGCCGGCGCTGCTGCGCGCCGCACCGGACTCGTCGTCACGCTCATCCTCGCCGGCCTGACCGCCACGCCCCCGCTCGCGATGGACATGTACCTCCCCTCGCTCCCGGAGGTCACCGACTCCCTGCACGCCCCCGCGGCCACCGTCCAGCTGACGCTCACCGCCTGTCTGCTCGGCATGGCCCTCGGCCAGCTGGTGGCCGGCCCGATGAGCGACCGCTGGGGCCGCCGGCGCCCGCTGCTGATCGGCCTCGTCGCCTACGTCGTCTCCACCGCCCTGTGCGCGTTCGCGCCCACCGTCGAGCTGCTGGTCGCCTTCCGGCTCGCGCAGGGCCTGGCGGGCGCGGCGGGAATCGTCATCGCCCGGGCCGTGGTGCGCGACCTGTACGACGGCGTGGCGATGGCCCGCTTCTTCTCCACCCTCATGCTGATCGGCGGGGTCGCCCCGATCGTCGCGCCGCTGATCGGCGGGCAGATCCTGCGGGTGACGGACTGGCGGGGCGTGTTCGCCGTCCTCACGGTCGTCGGCCTGCTGCTGACCGGGTGCGTGTGGGCGAAGCTGCCGGAAACCCTCCCGCCGTCCGAACGGCACGGCGGGGGAGTCGGCGAGGCCCTGCACTCGATGCGCCGCCTCCTCGCCGACCTGCCCTTCACCGGCTTCATGCTCGCGGGCGGCTTCGCCTTCGCCGCGCTGTTCGCCTACATCTCGGCCTCGCCCTTCGTCATCCAGGAGATCTACGGCGCCTCCCCGCAGACCTTCAGCCTGCTGTTCGGCCTGAACTCGGTCGGGCTGGTCATCGTCGGCCAGATCAACGGCAAGGTGCTGGTCGGACGGGTGAGCCTGGAAAAGGTGATGGGGATCGGCCTGACGATCGTCATCGCCGCCGCGACCGCCCTCCTCCTCATGTCCGCCGGCATCCTCGGCGAGGTCGGGCTCGCACCCGTCGCCGCCGCCCTGTTCGTCCTGATGTCGGCCATGGGCATCACCCTGCCCAACGCCCAGGCCCTCGCCCTGATGCGCACCAAGCACGCCGCCGGCTCCGCGTCCGCGCTGCTCGGCACGTCCTCCTTCCTCATCGGCGCCGTCGCCTCCCCGCTCGTCGGGATCGCCGGCGAGCACACCGCCGTGCCGATGGCCGTCGTCCAACTGGCGGCAGCACTGGTAGCGCTGGGCTGTTTTGTGGGAATGTGCCGTCCCTGGAACATGCGTGCGAGTGCGGAGGGAGCAGGGAGCTGAGCGCGCCGAAACTGCGCAGCGACACCCCGGAACGGGCGGGGCTCGACCCCGAGGAACTCCGTCACCTCGTCCAGGAGGTCCACGACCTGACCACCGGCGAAAACCCCTGGGCGGCCGGCACCGTCGTGGTCGCCGGGCGCGGCCCGGTGATCGCCGTCGAGGCGGCGGCGGGCTGGGCCGTGCGGTACTCCGCCTACGACGCCGAGACCGACCGCGGAGTCGAACTGCCCGCCGGGTCCCGCGTCCCGGTGACGATCAACACCCCCTTCGACCTGGCGTCCCTCACCAAACTGTTCACCGCGGTCGCCGCCGTGCAGCAGATCGAGCGCGGCACGCTCGGCATCGACGCGCGGGTCGGGGCGTACGTTCCCGAGTTCCGCGCCGCGGCCCGGCACGGCATCACCGTACGGGAGCTGCTCACCCACACCTCGGGCCTGCGACCCGAACTCCCGCTCTACGACTGCGCCGACGACACCGAGCGGCTGGCGAAGCTGCGGGCGGAGGCGCCGGTGGGCGTGCCCGGCACCTACACCTACTCCGACCTCAACTTCCTCCTGCTCCAGCACGTCCTGGAACGCATCACCGGCCGCACCCTGGACGTTCTGATCCACGACGGGATCACCCGGCCGCTGGGCATGCTGTCCACCGACTTCGGCCCCTGCCCCGGCGCGGCGGCCACGGAGGACCAGCGGCGCCCGTGGGCCAAGGTGGACCGGGGCATGCTGCGGGGCGTCGTCCACGACGAGAACGCCTGGGCCCTCGGCGGCATCGCAGGCCACGCGGGCCTCTTCTCCACGGGCCGAGACCTGGCGGTCTTCTGCCGCACCCTGCTCGCCGGCGGCTCCCACGGCCCCGCCCGCATCCTCGGCGCCGACTTCGTGGAACTCCTGCTGACCCCACCGGGCCTGGGCTTCGCCGTGGACCAGCCCTGGTTCATGGGCGAACTCGCAGGCCGAGGAGCCGCAGGCCACACGGGCTTCACGGGCACGTCACTGGTACTGGACCCATCGACGGACACGTTCCTGGTGCTGCTGGCGAACACGGTCCATCCGAGACGCCGGCCGGCAAACAGCGGACCGAGGGCAGCGGCGGCCACGCGTCTGGCAAGGGCGGTGTACCCCAGCCCGTCGGGGGGAGTCTGAGGACGAGGCTCGACCTTCCTTCACCCGCCGGGGGGCGCCTCTACCGGGCGGGCCCGCTGTAGCCAGCTCGTCCGGCGCTTGCCGTACCCAGCCCGTCCGGCGTTTGAGGACGAGGCCCTTCGGGCCGAACGGGGTCCGGGGCGGAGCCCCGGGGAGGGGTCCAGGGGAGGGGTCCAGGGGGCGGTCCGAGGTGCAGGGGCGGAGCCCCGCTGGGGTCCAGGGGGCGGTCCGGGGTGCAGGGGCGGAGCCCCGCGGGGGTCCCGGGGGCCGCAGCCCCAGGCGGGGGCGAAGGGGCAGCGCCCCTGGGGATGGGACGGGTAGGCGCGGCGGGGGCGAGAACCTCCGAGGCCACCACCCCCACCGGCCGCCCTAGAATCGCCGGGTGACCGCCCCCGTACCCCCCGCGGAAACCCTCCGCACCACCCTCGCCACCCTCCTCGACGGCCTCCCGCCCAAGCGGGCCGCGCAAGCCGTCGAGCGGCTCATCGCCAGCTATCGCGGGGCCACCCCCACCGACGCGCCCATCCTCCGCGACAAGGCCGACGTCGCCGCCTACGCCGCGTACCGGATGCCCGCGACCTTCGAGGCGGTGCGCTCGGCGCTGGAGGCGTTCGCCGATGCCGTGCCGGACTTCACCCCCGCCAGTCACACCGACGTCGGCGGTGGCACCGGCGCCGCGACCTGGGCCGTCACCGCCACCTGGCCCGGCGAGCGCAGCGTCACCGTGCTCGACTGGGCCGAACCCGCCCTCGCCCTCGGCAAGGAGCTCGCCGCCGCCAACCCGGCCCTGCGCCAGGCCAGTTGGCGGCGCGCCCGGATCGGGACCGCGCTCACCCTCGACCCCACCGACCTGGTCACCGTCTCCTACGTCCTCAACGAACTGACCGAGCCCGACCGCACCGCCCTCGTCGACGCCGCCGCGGCCGCCGCCCAGGCCGTCGTGATCGTCGAGGCCGGCACCCCCGCCGGATACGCCCGCGTCATCGAGGCCCGCGACCGCCTGATCGCCGCCGGTTTCCACGTCGCCGCACCCTGCCCGCACAGCGCCGGCTGCCCGATCGTCCCCGGCGAGGACTGGTGCCACTTCTCGACGAGGGTCAGCCGCTCCTCCCTGCACCGCCAGGTCAAGGGCGGCTCCCTGCCCTACGAGGACGAGAAGTTCAGCTACGTCGCCGCCGCCCGCCTCCCGGTCGCCCCGGCCGCCTCCCGCGTCGTGCGCAAGCCTCAGATCCGCAAGGGCCAGGTGCTCCTGGACCTGTGCGAGAGGGACGAACAACTGCGCCGCACCACGGTCACCAAACGCCACGGCGATCTGTACAAGGCGGCCCGGGACGCCGACTGGGGCGACCCCTGGCCGCCGTACACCCCCAAGTCGTAGAACCGCGAACCGATACCGTCGCACCATGGTCAAGAAGCCCGCCCCCGGCAAACCGGCCCCGGACGCCACCCGCCGCAGCGAGAAGTCCCGTCGCGCGATCTACGACGCGGCCCTCGCGCTGGTCGGAGAGGTCGGCTACCCGAAGACGACCATCGAGGGCATCGCCGCACGGGCCGGCGTCGGCAAGCAGACCATCTACCGGTGGTGGGGATCCAAGGCGGACGTCCTGCTGGAGGCCTTCCTCGACCTGAGCGAGCAGGCGTCCCGGGACGCGGGCCCGGAGTACGAGTTCGCCATCCCGGACACCGGCGACCTCGCCGCCGACCTCAAGGCGGTACTGCGCCTCACCGTCGACCAGCTGGGGGACCCCCGCTTCGAGGCCCCCTCCCGCGCCCTGGCCGCCGAGGGCGTGGTCGACGAGCAGCTGGGCCGCACCTTCGTGGCCAAGCTCCTCGAACCCTCGCTGCAGCTGTACGTCGACCGCGTGCGCGCCGCGCAGCGGGCCGGCCAGGTCCGCCGGGACGTCGACCCGCGCATCGCCCTGGAACTGTGGGTCTCCCCGCTCGCCCAGCGCTGGCTCCAGCACACCGGCCCGATCACCTACGAGTACACCGACACCCTCGTCGACTACGCGCTGCACGGTCTGGCCCCGCGTATTCCGGATGTCCCTTCCGGCACCCCGGAGCACGGATCGGTGGGACCATAGGGCATGCTGTTCCGCACGACAGCGAGGCGAGGGGATAGATGAGCGCGGAGTACGGCGGTCGCACCGGCCGGCAGGGCAAGCTCTCCCAGTGGCTGCGAGGCCGCCGCCCCAAGGAGGCCGCCGGCGACGGCGGTCGTGAGAGCCTGCTGCTCGCCGCCGCCGGAGCGGGCCTGCCGCTCGCCCCCGCCGCCCATCCCGCCCCCGGCTACCGCTGCTCCTGCGACCGCGTGGGCTGTCCCACCCCCGCCCGGCACCCGGTGTCGTTCGCCTGGCAGACCCAGTCCACGACGGACCGCGCGCAGATCGAGCGCTGGGTGCGCCACCAGCCGCAGGCCAACTTCATCACCGCGACCGGCATGGTCCACGACGTCCTGGACCTGCCGCTGGAGGCGGGCCGGCAGGCCCTGGAGCGGCTGCTGGGCTCCGGCATCGAGGTCGGCCCGGTCGCCGAGAGCGACGACGGCCGGCTGCTGTTCTTCACCCTCACCCGCGGCACCCCCGAGGACGAGGACGAGTGGTGGCCGTGCGAGCTGGACTGCCACCCCGAGACGGCGGATGAGCATCCCGGACTGCGCTGGCACTGCCGCGGGTCGTACGTCCTGGTCCCGCCCGCCCGGCTGCCGGGCGACGACGGCCGGTCCGTGCACTGGGTACGCGGCCTCGAACACGCGCTGCCCGACCCGCTGAGCCTGCTGGAGATCCTCACCGACGCCTGCGCCCGCTACGCCGGCGAGGGGGCCGACCACGCGAGCGCGGCCTGGCCCCTGCGCCACTGAGGATTTCCTAGGAGCCCTGCGCGGAGGTCAGGCCCTCCAGCCGGGACAGGACCGACACCTTGCCGTCGCCCGAGCCCTTCGCCGGGTCCAGGGCCACCTGGTTGGACATCAGCTCCATGGTGAGCGACTGCTTGACCTCGCCCTTGGTCAGGGCGCGCACCGCGTCGGTGGGCGCGGGCAGCGAAGTGCCGGTGTAGGCCGTCTCCTTCGCGTAGTAGCGCGTCGTGAAGAACACCACCGCCCCGCCGTCCGCCGCCCGCAGCGCCAGCGGCGCGTAGTCCCCGCTCGTCAGCGGCTCGTCGAGGTACTGCGTGACCCGCCCCGGCTGCTTGGCGCTCTTGGTGCGCTTCGCCCGCCAGCCGTTGGTGTGCGGGCCGTCCGCGAAGGCGCCCTGGCCGCTCTTCAGATACGTCGCGTAGTCCTTGCTCAGGTCGGCGGGTTCGACGGCGAGGTCGGCCGCGTTCACGTCGACCGTCTCGGCCCAACCGTCCTTGTCCGTCTTGAACTTGGGCACCTGACCGGCCGCCATCAGCGTCAGGTACGACACCTGCCACGGCTCGCCCAGACCGCCCCGCAGGAACACCATCACCCAGCGCGCGGAGCCGCCCTTGTTGCCGGCCGCGTCGGCGACGAACCACCGTGGCCAGCCGGCCTTCTTGGGGATCGTGTACTTCACGTCGGAGAACTTCATCGGCGTGTAACCCGGGTTGCCGTCCGGGTTGTTGGCATGACCGGCCTTCAGCCGGGCCGCGTCGATGTCACCCAGGGCGCCGGTGGTGTGCTCGGCGTCGAGCGAACTGTCGTAGGCCTTGTCCGCCTTGTTGTACGCGGTCGTGAACGCCTGGAGCGCCTTGGCGGCCTCGGCGCGGGTGGCGGAGGGGAGCACCTCGCGCTCCCCGTGCACCACCACACAACCGCTCGCCGTCAACGACAAAGCGGTCGCCGAGGCCGCAATCAGTACGCGCCGGTCAAGCCTGCGGAGCCTTCGAGGGCCGCGATCCCTGCTCATCAGGTGCCTTCACCTTCCCCTTCCCGGAGGCGAACCCTACCGGGGCGAAGAACAGCGCGAGCGTCGGGATCAAGTACAGCAGCCACACCGTGACCTGGAGGACGGTCGGGTCCGGCTGGAAGTTGAACACGCCCTTGAGCAGCGTGCCGTACCAGCTGGAGGGATCGATGGTGTTGCTGATGTCGAAGGCCAGGTTCGTCAGACCGGGCAGCCAGTCGGCCTCCTGCAGATCGTGGAAGCCGTACGCCAGCACGCCCGCCGCGACCACGACCAGCATGGCGCCGGTCCAGGTGAAGAACTTCGCCAGGTTGATCTTCAGGGCGCCGCGGTAGAACAGCCAGCCCAGGAAGACCGCCGTCGCCAGGCCCAGGGCCACGCCGATCAGCGGGCGCGGGGTGCCGTCGCTGGCCGCGTGCACCGACGCCCACACGAACAGGGCGGTCTCCAGACCCTCCCGGCCCACGGCGAGGAAGGCGGTGGCGACCAGCGCGCCCGTGCCCATCTGCAGGGCCGCGTCCAGCTTGCCGTGCAGCTCGGACTTCAGATGCCGGGCGGTGCGCCGCATCCAGAAGACCATCCAGGTCACCAGGCCCACCGCGACGATCGACAGCGAACCGCCGAGCGCCTCCTGGGCCTGGAACGTCAGCTCCTGGGAGCCGAATTCGAGGACGCAGCCGAAGCCCATCGCGATCAGGACGGCGATGGAGATGCCGATCCAGATGGGCCGGATGGCGTCCCGGCGGCCCGTCTTGACCAGGTAGGCGATCAGGATGCAGACGACCAGGCTGGCTTCCAGGCCCTCGCGCAGACCGATCAGGTAGTTGGAGAACACGGCTCACGCCTCCTTGGAGAACAGCGTGCTGCCCCACCAGTCGTCCTTGTCGCGGACGCCGGGCGGAACGGCGAAGAGCGCCGAACCCACGTGCTGGATGTATTCGTTGAGGGCGTCCTTCGCCGACAGGTTGCGCTGCAGCGGGATGAACCCCTTGCGCACGTCGCGCTGGTAGGCGAGGAAGAACAGGCCCGCGTCCAGCCGGCCGAGGCCGTCGGTGCCGTCGGTGAAGGAGTAGCCGCGGCGCAGGATGGTGATTCCGTTGTTGGAGTCGGGGTGCGCGAGGCGCACGTGCGCGTCCGGCTTCATCGCCTTCAGGAACGGCTTGTCGTGCTCCTTGGCCTTGCCGACCGGCGCGCCCTCGCCCTTGTCCCGGCCGAAGATGTCCTCCTGCTCCTGCAGCGAGGTGCGGTCCCAGGGCTCGATGTGCATCCGGATGCGCCGGGCGACCAGGTAGGAGCCGCCGGCCATCCAGTCCGGCCCGTCCTTCTCGCCCACCCACACGAACTTCTTCAGCCGGTCCGTCTCGGTGCCCGCGATGTTGCGGGTGCCGTCCTTGAAGCCCATCAGGTTGCGCGGGGTCTGCGCGTCCGGCGTCGTCGAGGAGGTCTTGCCGAAGCCGAGCTGCGACCAGCGGATGTTGACGGTGCCGAAGCCGATGCGGGCCAGATTGCGGATCGCGTGCACGGCGACCTGCGGGTCGTCCGCGCAGGCCTGGATGCACAGATCGCCGCCGGTGCGGTTCTTGTCGAGGTTCTCGCCGGGAAACTGCGGCAGGTCCACCAGCGCCTCGGGCCGCTGATCCGCCAGCCCGAACTTCTCGAACAGCGACGGACCGAAGCCGATCGTCAGCGTCAGCCGCGAGGGCTTCAGGCCCAGCGCCTCACCGGTGTCGTCCGGCGGGGCCTCGGCCAGACCGCCGTAGGCGCCCTCGCCGACCGCCTTCCCGGCGGTCATCCGGCGCGCGGCCGCCGTCCAGTCCTTCAGCATCTGCACGAACGCGGCGCGGTCGTCGGTCTGCACGTCGAACGCGGCGAAGTGCAGCCTGTCCTGCACCGGCGTGGCGATGCCGGCCTGGTTGGCGCCGTGGAAGGCGACCGCGGCGCCCATGTCGGCGCCGGCCGGGTCCACGTCGTTGCCGACGCGGCTCATCGCGACCGCACCGCCGGCCGCGGCGGCACCGAGCGCGAGCCCCGCACCGCCCCAGCCGATCAGTGAACGCCGGGAGGGGGCCTTGGAGGTGGCGTCTTCCGCGGAGGCGGCGGCTTCCTGGGTGTCCGTCATGGTGTTGTCCCCTACTTCACGACGGCGGCGGCGAGCTTGGACAGCGGCTCCGCGAGCGCGTTCACCGCGTCCGAGAGCTCCTTGCGCTGTTCCTCGGTGACCTTGTCGTACGCGACGAAGCCGTCCGAAGTCTTGTCGGTGCGGTACTTGTCGAGCGTGGTGTCCAGCGCCGCGAACTGCTTGTCGAGCTCGGTGGTCAGCGCCTTGTCGTTGGTCTGCGCGACCGGCTTGAGCAGCTCGTACGCCTTCTGCGCGCCCTCGACGTTGGCCTTGAAGTCGCTCAGGTCGGTGTGCGAGTAGCGGTCCTCCTCACCGGTGACCTTGCCGGTGGCGACCTCGTCGAGGAGCTCCTTGGCGCCGTTGGCCATGGAGGTCGGGGTGATCTCGGCCTTGCCGACCCGCTCCTGCCAGTCCTTGAGGTCGGTGACCAGCTGGTCGGCGAGGGTCTTCTGCTCCGCGCCGATCTTCTTGTCCTGCCACAGCGCCTTTTCCAGCGCGTGCCAGCCGGTCCACTTCTGGCCCTTCTCCAGGCCGTCCGCGCGGGTGTCGGTCTTCGGGTCGATGTCACCGAAGGACTCGGCGATCGGCTCGGTGCGCTCCCAGCCGACGCGGGAGGGGGCGTAGGCGTCCTTGGCGGCCTCGAGGTCGCCGGCCTTGATCGCCTTGGCGAAGACCTCCACCTTCGGCAGCGTCGCGTCGGCCTGCTCCTGCGCGTACTCGCGGTAGTCGGCGACGGCCTTGTCCAGCTTGGGGTTGCGCTTGGCGACCGCGCCGGAGCCGGACACCGTCAGCTTCTGGCGCACGCCGTGGCCCTTCATGCCCGGGCGGCAGGCGATCTCGTACGAGCCCGCCTTCACCTCGGCCGTCAGCGTGTACTTGGTGCCCGGCCCGATGTTCTCCTTCTCCGACACGATCCGGTCGTCCGGGAAGAGGATCTCCACCTCGGTCGCCTTGGAGCCCTTGTTCTCGATGTTCAGGGTGACCTGGCCGGCCGGCACCGACTTGGTGGAGGTGTCGCACTTGGAGTCGGCGGCCGTCACCTTGATCGCGGCATCGCCGTCGCCCTTGCTCTTCTCGGTGCAGCCAGTGACGGCGGTCAGGGCCGCCGCGGTGGCGACGGCGGTGACGACGGTGAGTCTGGCGGCTCGCATGCAGGCTCCTGAGGCTGGCGAAAAATCGCGTGTCGAGCCTCACACAGGGATGGTGAGGCTCGCCTAACTTATCTAAGGCTTGCCTGCGTGATACCCACCCATGCGGTGATTCAGCTCTCATGGACGGTGTATGAGCACGGGCCGATCACGGTGGCCAAAAACGCACCCCAAGGAATGGTCAAAGGAAATTCAAGGATTTCGCTCGGGGGTGATCAGAAGGGCGCCGGTGCGGGGATGCGGCAGCACCTCGATCGGCTGGTCGTAGACCTCGGAGAGGAGGCGCTCGCCGAACACCTCGCTCGGCGGCCCGTCGGCCGCGACACGACCGGCGCACAGAATCGCGACCCAGTGCGCATAGGCGGCGGCGAGCGCGAGATCGTGCAACACGACCACCACGGCGTCCCCTTGACGCGCCCTGTCCCGGCACAGCCGCAGCACCGACTCCTGATGCCTCACATCGAGCGCGGCCGTCGGCTCGTCGAGCAGCAGCAGGGGCGCACGCTGCGCGAGCACCCGCGCGAGCGCGACCCTGGCCCGCTCGCCACCGCTGAGCGCGCAGAAGGGGCGGGCGGCGAAGGCGGTGACGTCGGTGGCGGCCATGGCCTCTGCGACGACCCGGTCGTCCTCGGCGGGGGAGGCGGCGTGCGGTGCGCGGCCCATGCGGACGACCTCCTCGACGCTGAAGGGGAAGGACAGGGCGGCCGACTGGGGGAGCACGGCGCGGCGCAGGGCGAGTTCGGGCGCGGACCACTCGTTCGCCGGCCGGCCGTGAATGCGCACGACACCTGCGGCGGGCGGGAGGTCGGCGGCGAGGGCGGCCAGCAGCGTGGACTTGCCGGCGCCGTTGGGACCGACGAGGGCGAGGAGTTCGCCGGAGCGGGCTTGTACGTCGACGTCGTGAAGGACGGTCCGGTCGCCGAGGCGGACAAGGAGCGACTCGGCTTCGGCGAGGACGTCTCCGGGTGTGGCGGGGGCGGGTGGCGTCGGAAGGGGACGGAGGAGTCTCATGGGAGGCGTCCTTGAGGTGGAGGGCTGAGACAGCGAACGGGATGACCAACGCCCCAAGGGGCGCGGGGCTGTGTCGATGTGCGGCTCCGCCGCGTGAGCGCGACAAGCCCCCACGCACCCGCAGACGAAATACAACCGACGCCCCCCTAGGCCCAACCGCCTTGCGAGCGCCGCGTCCTGCGCAACAGCCAGAAGAAGAACGGGCTGCCCAGCAGTGCCGTCAGGACACCCAGGGGGAGTTCCGCGGGGGCCGCCACCGTGCGCGCCGTCAGGTCTGCCGCCAGGAGCACCAGCGCACCCAGCAGCGCGCTGGCCGGGATCAGGAAGCGGTGGCCCGGGCCCGCGGCCATCCGCAGCAGGTGCGGTACGACCAGGCCCACGAAGCCGATCGTGCCGGAGACGCTCACCGCCGCCGCCGTCAGGAGGGCGATCACCAGGATCAGGGCGATCCTGAGGCGCTCCACCTCCACGCCCAGGTGCCGCGCGGGCCGTTCGCCCAGCGACAGCAGGTCCAGGCGGCGGGCGTGCAGCGGCGCGAGGCCGAGGCCGGCCGCCGCGCACGGCAGGACCGCCAGCACCTTCGGCCAGGTCGCCTGCGACAGGGACCCGAGCTGCCAGAAGGTGATCTGGTTGACCGCCGCCGTGTCCGCGAAGAACAGGAACAGGCCGATCAGCGCCCCCGCGAAGGCGTTCACCGCGATCCCGGTCAGGATCAGCGTCACCACCTCCGTACGGCCGCCGGAGCGCGACATGGCGTAGACGAGCAGGACCGTGGCGAGGCCGGAGGCGAACGCGAAGGCCGAAACCGTCCACGTGCCGAGGAAGTTCAGCCCGAACGCGATCGCCGCGACCGCCCCCACCGCCGCCCCCGAGGAGACGCCGATGACCCCCGGCTCGGCGAGCGGATTGCCGAACACGCCCTGCATCAACGCGCCCGCACAGCCGAGCGAGGCTCCCACGAGCAGCGCGAGCACGACCCGCGGGAAACGCACGTTCCACAGAACCGACTCGGCGACCCGGTCCAACTGCCTTCCGCCGAGGCCCAGATGGTGCAGCGCGGAGGCCAGGACGTCGGCGACCGGGACGGGGTAGGCGCCGAGCGAGGCCGCCACCGGGATCATGGTGAGCAGGGCCGCCACCAGGCCGGCGCTCAGCAGCCGGGCGGTGGTGTGCCGTCGCTTGGTGACCGCGGGCGGTGTCTCCTCAACCGCCTTCTCCAGTACGGTCATTCGGCGCCGCTCCCCGTGCCGTACAGCTGCTCCACCACCGACTTCAGCACCTGGTCCGTCCGTGGCCCGTAGTTGAGCAGCACCCCGTCCTCGACCGAGACGACCCGCCGGTCCAGGCCGGCCGGGGTCTGCGCGACGCCGGGGATCTTCACCAGGCCGTCGACGCCGCCGACCGACTCGAGCCCCTTGGTCATGACGAGGATCGCGTCGGGCGCCGCCTTCACCAGGGCCTCGCTGGTGATGGCCGTGAAGTCCTTCTTCAGGCCCGAGGCGGCCCCGGCGTCCACCGCCCCCGCCGCCTCGATGAGCGAGGTCGCGCCCGAGCCCCTGCCGCCGATGAGGTAGACGGAGGCGGAGCCGCGGAGGTAGAGGAACGCCACGCGCGGTTTCGCGGAGCTGTGCGGAACTGCCTTGCGTGCGGCGGCTATTCGGGCTTCGGAGCGCTGTGTGAGTTGCCTTCCTGCCGCCGGTACGCCGAGGGCGTGCGCGACCGTCTGGATGCGCGGTCCCACGTCGCTCAGGCCCTGCGCCGGGTCGACGACCAGGACCGGGACGCCCGCCGCGCGGATCTGGTCCATGGCCTCTTCCGGTCCGGTGGTGGTCTCGGCGAGCACGAGGTCGGGCTTCAGGGAGAGCACGCTCTCCGCGGAGACGTCATGGCCCCGGGTGACGACGGGGAGCTTCGCAGCCTGCTGGAAGGTGGCGGTGATGTCGCGGGCGACGACCCGGTCACCGAGCCTGAGCGTGAACACGATCTCGCTGAGGCTGCCCGAGAGGGGGACGATGCGGTGCGCTCCGCGGACGGTGACCTTCCTGCCGTCGGAGGAGGTGACGGTGACGGGGAGCCGGGGCTCCGGGGTGTCGGTCAGCGGCTCCACGCGGTTGGTCGCGGTGGCCTTCGGGGAAGCGGACGCCGTGGCCTGGCTGGAGCCTGCGCATCCGGTCGCGGTCAGGGTCAGGGCGAGCACGGACACCAGTGCTCGCCCCAGTTGTGTGCGCAAGCGTGGCACGGACCACCCGTTTCTCTCGATCCTCTGTACGCATCCGTCGAATGGAGCTTAGGTTAGCCTTACCTTCATTCGCTACCGGCTGTCGTCTCCGGAGGACCCTTCATGCCCGCGCGCCTTCGTGCCCTGGTCACCGTGTTGTGCACCGCGGTCCTGGGAGCCCTGCTCCCGGCCGGCCCCGCACAAGCCGCGAGCCGCACGGTCCAGGGCGGGCGGCTCGACTGGGGCATCAAGTCCTCGTTCCAGAGCTATGTCACCGGGCCCATCGCGAAAGGGAGTTACTCCCTGACCGGGGGTGCCGCCACGGTCGGTGCCAGCACCTTCCGCTTCCACTCGGCGGCCGGGACCTACGACGGCGGCACGGGTGCCTTCCGTGCCCGCTACTCCGGCGGCGTCCACTTCGTCGGCCACCGGACCGAGGGCGGGGCATACCAACTCGACCTCACCCTCAGCCGGCCGACCGTGCGCATCTCCGGGGCCACGGGGACGCTCTACCTGGACGTCACCAGCAAGGCGAAGGGCACCGGGACGGTCACGACGTCCACTCAGGTGCCCTTCGCCTCCCTCTCCCTCGGCGGCATCGACATGAAGGGCGGCGGCAGCGCGGTCGTCCTCAACAACCTGCCCGCCACCCTCACCGCTCAGGGCGCCAAGTCCTTCGCCGGGTACTACACATCCGGGACGGCGTTGGATCCGGTGAGCCTCGAGGCGGACGTACCGGCGGCGAAGGCGTCTCCGAAGCCGTCTCGTTCGCCCACGGTCTCCAAGCCGGCCGAGGGGGAGGGGACTTCGGGCGGGCGACTCGCCGACGGCGTCGTGGACTGGGGGGTGCGCCGCACCTTTCGGGAGTACGTCACCGGGGACATCGCCAAGGGCGAGTGGAGCCTGACCTCGGGGGCCGAGGACGGTGGCGCCCTCTTCCGCTTTCCCGGCGGAGAAGGGACGTACAGGGGTGGCGAACTCGATGCCTCCTTCGAGGGCGCGGTTCGTTTCGTCGGGGCGCACGGTCTCGATCTGAAGCTGAGCGCTGTGCGGGTCGCTGTTGAGGACGGGACGGGCACGCTGTACGCCGATGTGGTGAGCCCTGACTTCAGCGGCAAGAAGGTCTCGCTGGTCACCTTCGCGGCGAAGGGGCTGAAGGCGAGGGGCGGGCTTGCGACGGTGAGCGAGGCGGCCGCGAAGCTCACCGCCGACGGGGCGAAGGCCTTCGGCGGGATGTACCGGGCGGGCACGGAGATGGATCCGGTGTCCCTTGCCGTCGCCCTCAGCGAGGACGCCGTACTTCCCGCCCTCCCCGACCTGGGCAGTACACCCGCGGCGAGCGCGACGCCGAAACGGGCGTCCGCGCAGCCCGTCGCCAGCGGTACGAACGGCGGGGAGGGCTTCCCGGTCCTGCCCGTCGGGCTCGCGGCCGGCTCCCTGGTGCTGGTGGCGGCGGCCTACGTGGTCGTGCGCGCCCGGCGTACCCGTCTCGCTGTCGAGCCGTCCGCTCCGGACGAGGACTGAACGCCCCTACTGTGCTCGCCAGTTGGCGGGCTTCCTGACTGACCTGACCAAGGAGATTCCATGCCCGTCAGACGACGCCGTACGATCGCTCTCGCCGCCGCGGTGGCCACGTCCGCGGCTCTTGGCGCGACCGCGCTGGCCGCCACCACCGCCTCGGCGGCCGAAGTACCGCTCTTCGGGTACGAGTTGACGTGGGGGATCAAGCAGTCGTACCGCACGTATGTCACCGGGATGGCGGAGGGGAGCTTCACGCCTGCGGACGGTGCGGTGCAGGCCGCGGGCAACGGGGTCTTCACCTTCGTGGAGGGTGCCGGCTCCTATGACTCCACCGCGCACACCGTGGACCTTGCGTTCAAGGGCAGTCTGAAGATCGAGTCCAAGCTGCACGGGTTCGAACTCGCCCTGTCCGACGTGAAGTTCGACAGTGCGGACGCCGAGATCACGGCCGACGTGACGAGGAACGGGGCGACGACGGACGACGTGCCGCTCGCCGATGTCACCGTCACGCGTGCGATGACGGACATGGCGACCACGTTGACGAAGGAGGCCGCGGATGTCTTCGGCAGCGCGAGTTATGAGGGGGCGGCGGGTGACCCGCTGACGGTGGTCCAGAAGACGGCATCCTCTCCGTCGCCGAGCCCGTCCGCGTCGACGTCTGCGTCCCCGACGCCGAGTGCGTCGCCGTCGCCGTCGGACAGTGCGTCCCCGTCTGCGTCGTCCTCGCCGTCCGACAGTGCGAGCCCGGCGCCTTCCGCCTCCGGGAGCGACGCCGTGACGAACGGTGACATCGTCGACGGGCGGCTCGGCTGGGGGGTGAAGGAGTCCTTCCGTACGTATGTCGTGGGCGGGGTCGCCAACGGGAAGATCACGGTGTCGGACGGTGCGACCCAGGCGTCCGGCAACGGGCCCTTCACCTTCACCGGTGCGACGGGGACGTACGACACCGACGCCGACACCCTCTCGGCCTCATTCGAGGGCGCCGTGAACTTCAAGGGCCACGAGGAGAACGGCAGTTACGGCCTCGACCTCACCCTCGCCGACCTTAAGGCGACGCTCGACGGCGGCTCCGGCGCACTGACCGCGGACGTCACGAGCCTCGGTGAGAAGTCGGAGGACGTGGTCCTGGCCGAATTGAAGGCGAAGTCGTCCGACCTGACCGCGACGGACGGCGTCATCACCGCGGACGGCGTCACCGCGACGTTGACCGAGGCCGGCGCGAAGGCCTTCAGCGGCTACTACCAGGCGGGTGCCGAACTCGACCCCGCGGACCTGTCGGTGGCGGTGACCGAAGACGCCCAACTCCCGTCCGGTGACGGCGAGTCGGGGACGGCGGGTGACTCCACGGGTGCCACCGGCTCCACGACAGGCGGCGTCTCGGGCGCTCTGGCTTCGACCGGCTCGGAGACGCCGGTGACGGCGCTGGGCACGGCGGCCGGGGTCACTGTGGCGGCGGGGGCCGGAGTCGTGTTCGCAGTGCGCCGGCGGCGTGCGGCGGAGTCGCGCTGAGGCGGGATGCCTGCGGCGCCTGTGCGGCTTCGGTGGGGGTGCGCCTAGCGCCTGCCGGTGCGTTGGGGGTCGGGGCCGCGCCGGGGGGTGTCCGTCCTCGGTCGGGCGGTTGCCGTCCTGTGAGGCTGTGCTCGGTGGCGGACGCCCGCCGCTGCGGGCGGACACCCCCCGGCACGTCCCCTTCCCGCCGTGGGCGACTGCAGCCACCCAAGGGGCGCGGGGAACTGCGCGACCAGCCACTACGGGCCCGCAGGCGCCCGGCGGCCTGGAGTGGCACTCTCAGCGGAGCGCTCCCGCGGCGGCGCAGTAATCCGTTTCCGGGGCGGTCCTCCGTCCCGGAGACTGGTGCCCGTGAAGAGGGCGACCAGGGAAGCGCTGCCAGGGAGCGGGCTGGTGCTGGCCGTGTCGGGGCGGGGCGGTCCGCCGCCGTTGCGCTTCGAGACGGCGGATGGCGGGCGGCGGCTGCTGCGGCAGGGGAAACGGCCGTTGATGCTGGGCCGGCTGGACGGTGACGGCTGTTGCCGGGACCTGCATGCGCGGCGTTTGGACGGCTATTGCTCGCCGCTGCCGCCCCTTCGCTCCGATGTGGATCGCGCCTGCGGCAACTGGCCGCACCGGTATGCACGGTGGCTGGAGGAGAGCGGGGGCGGTCCGCTGCACGACGGACGCTGGCAGCTCACCGAGCGGAGCGTTTTCGCGCCGGGGATCTGGACCGAGGACTTTGTGCGCGGGTGGCCGGACGGTCGGCTCGAACTGCTCTGTGGTGGTGGCTGGCACGGTGTCCTTCCCCTGCGTCCGCTCTCGGCGCCCGATGCCCCGCGTGTGAAGGCGTACCGCAAGCATGCGCGTGAGGGCACGCTCGCGCCCGTACTGCTGTGGTGGGTGTCCTTCCTGGACGGCTGGCTTCTCCTCGACGGTCACGACCGGGCGGTGGCCGCGCTCGCGGAGGGCTCCGTTCCGCCCTGTGTCGTGCTTGTTCGTGTGCAGGACGACGAGAGGTGGCGGGAGACCGCCGGCGAGATCACCGAGTCGCACGAGCAGCGCATGGCTCGGCTGGCGGCACGTCCCGCGCACGCCGACCTCGAACGCCAACGCGCCGCCCTGGAACAGGGATACGCCGATGTCATGTCGTGGCTGGCCTACGAGGAGGCGCACACCGACTCCTGGCCCCTCCCCGGCGGCCCCGCCACCTGGGACGACCTGGCAGCCCGAGCGATGTTTGAATGCCCCCGTGACTGACTACGACGTGCTCCGCGTCTTCTGCGCCCCCAACGGCGGCTACGGCAACGAACTCGGCGTCGTCCGCGAGGGCTCGGTGATGTTCGACCGGGCGGAGCGCCAGGCCTTCGCCGCGAAGCTCGGCTTCAGTGAGACCGTGTTCGTCGACGACCCCGAGCGCGGCGTCATCGACATCTACACCCCCTCCGTGCGCCTGCCCTTCGCCGGCTACCCCTGCGTCGGCGCGGCCTGGCTGCTCGACGTGGAGGAGCTGGTGACGCCCGCCGGCGTCGTCGGTGCCCGTCAGGACGGGGAGTTCAGCTGGATCGAGGCGCGCGCGGAGTGGGCGCCGCCGCGTACCTTGCGCCAGTACGCCACGGCCGCCGAGGTCGACGACCTGCCCGTGCCGCCGAAGGGCGAGTGGATCTACGCCTGGGCCTGGGAGGACGAGCCCGCCGGCCGTGTCCGCGCCCGCGGCTTCCCCGGCCGCGACGACGGCATCGACGAGGACGAGGCGACCGGCGCGGCCGCCCTGCTGCTCACGGAACAGCTCGGCCGGGCGCTCAACATCACACAGGGCGCGGGCTCCCAGATCCTCACCGCTCCGCAGCCGTACGGCTGGGTCGAGATCGGTGGCCGTGTCTATCTGGAGCGCCAGCCGGAGCGCTGATCACCAGGTACCGGCACGTCATGCGCTCAGCGGGAACTCCTCGCCCAGTGCGCGGAACACCGCCGAGTTGAGTGCGAAGGCACGCTTGCACTCCGTCACGATGCGCTGCTTCTCCAGGTCGTCCGCGCGGACGTCGTCGAGGAGTTCGCGGTAGCCCCTCTTGAACGCGGCCGGGTTGGTGATCCCCTCGAAGACGTAGAAGCGGACTCCGTCGCCCTTGCGCTCGAAGCCCCACGTCTTCTCCGCCTTGCCGCGGATGATCTGGCCACCGGAGAGGTCGCCGAGGTAGCGCGTGTAGTGGTGGGCGATGTAGCCGCCGGGCCACTGCTCGGCGCACTCCCGCACCCGGGCCGCGTACGCCTTCGTCTCCGGGAGCGCGGACAGTCCGGCCCGCCAGCCGGCGCCCCGCAGATGCGCCAGGTCCCGCTCCAGCGCCGCCAGCCGGAACAGCTCCGGGCGGATGAAGGGCCCGGTCACCGGGTCGGACGCCAGCCGCTCGGCCCCGGCCTCCAGCGCCTCGTAGACGAACCACAGCTGCTCGGTGTAGCGCGCGTACGCCTGCACGCCCAGCCGCCCGCCCAGCAGGTCGCTCATGAACGTCGAGGTCTCCGCCTCCATATGCTGCTCGTGGGAAGCGGTGCGGATGACTGAAGAGAAGGGCTCCATGCGGCCTATCCTCTAAGGTAAGGCTTACCTAAGTCAACAGCCTTCCCGACCCTTCGTCGGTAAAGTTGCCGACACTCTGTCGGTAAAAGCGTACAAGAAAAGACCCGCCCCGGCAGGAGGGCGGGTCTCGAAGATCGATACGGCGAGGTGGATCGCTAGGGCAGCGTGAGAATCTCCGCCCCCGTCTCCGTCACCACCAGCGTGTGCTCGAACTGGGCCGTCCGCCTCCGGTCCTTGGTGACGACCGTCCAGCCGTCGTCCCACATGTCGTACTCGTACGTCCCGAGCGTCAGCATCGGCTCGATCGTGAACGTCATCCCGGGCTGCATGACCGTCGTCGCGTGCGGACTGTCGTAGTGCGGGATGATCAGGCCCGAGTGGAAGGACGAGTTGATGCCGTGACCCGTGAAGTCGCGGACCACGCCGTAGCCGAAGCGCTTGGCGTACGACTCGATGACCCGGCCGATGATGTTGATCTGGCGGCCCGGCCTGACCGCCTTGATCGCGCGGGTGAGGGATTCACGGGTGCGTTCCACCAGCAGACGGCTCTCCTCGTCGACCTCTCCGACCAGGTACGTCGCGTTGTTGTCGCCGTGCACTCCGCCGATGTACGCCGTCACGTCGAGGTTGATGATGTCGCCGTCGCGCAGCACCGTGGAGTCCGGAATGCCGTGGCAGATCACCTCGTTGAGCGAGGTGCACAGGGACTTGGGAAAGCCGCGGTAGCCGAGCGTGGACGGGTAGGCGCCGTGGTCGCACATGTACTCGTGCGCCACCTTGTCCAGTTCGTCGGTGGTGACCCCGGGCGCGATCAGCTTCGCGGCCTCCGCCATCGCCCGCGCGGCGATCCGGCCGGCGACACGCATCGCCTCGATCGTCTCGGGCGTCTGCACCTCCGGTCCGGTGTACGGCTTCGGCGCGGGCTTGCCGACGTACTCGGGACGGCGGATGTTTCCGGGCACGGAACGGGTGGGGGACAGCTCCCCTGGTACGAGCAGCGACTGGCCAGACATGCCAGCGAGTCTAACGAGCCGGGGTGGGGGAACATGTCGTAGGCGAGAGGAGCTGGTCATGGCCCTGTTCAAGAAGCGCACGGTCGGCAAGCCGGGCGAGTGGTACTACTGCCTGGAGCACAAGAAGGTCGAGGAGGGTCCGGAGTGCCCCGCCAAGGACCGCTTCGGGCCGTACGCCTCCCGGCAGGAGGCCGAGCACGCGATGGCGACGGCCCGCGAGCGCAACCTCGAGTGGGAGAACGACCCGAAGTGGCACGACACCCCGGCCGGCAGCGGCACCGACGACGACTGAGTCAGGCCTGAGCCTGGGCCGGTGCGGCTGTCGCTGCCGTTCGTCGGTCGCGCAGCCGCACCGCGTGCTCGTTGGTGCGGACGTCGTACGTCATCAGCCTCGGCAGGCAGAGGGCGAGGAGGCCCACCGCGCCCGCGCACAGCAGGCCGCCGGACCAGACCGACGCCCGTACGCCCCACCATGCGGCGAAACCGCCCGAGCGGACCTGGCCCACGGTCGGGCCCACCGAGTACGACAGCAGCTCGATCCCGGCGAGCCGGCCGCGCAGCTCGTCCGGGATCGTCTGGTTCCACATGGCCCCGCGGAAGATCCCGCTGACCATGTCGCAGCCGCCGGCCACGGTCAGGAACAGCAGCACCAGCCATACGTTTGCGACGACGCCGGCCGCCGCGATCGCCAGGCCCCACAGGGCCGCCGACACGACGACCATCCGCCCGTGCCGGTGCACCCGTGAGGTCCAGCCGCTGGTCAGGCTGATCAGCAGGGAGCCGAAGGGGACGGCCGCGTACATCAGGCCCAGGGACCAGTTCGCGTCCAACTCGTCGGCGAGGAAGGGGAGTACGGCGAGCGGCATCGCCAGGAACATCGCCGCGAGGTCCACGGCGTAGGTGCCGAGGAGTTCCTTGCGGTCCCAGGCGTACCGGGCGCCCTCCGCGATCGCCCTGAGGGACGGCTTCGCGGCCTCGTGCGCGGCGGGGGACGCGGCGATGCGGACGACCAGGACGACCGAGACGACGAAGGTCAGCAGGTCCGCGCCGTACGCCCAGCCGAGCCCCGCGTACGCCACGACCACGCCCGCCACCGCCGGGCCCGCCACACCGCCGACCGTCCAGCGCAGGGAGTTGAGGGAGGCCGCGGCCGGCAGGTGCTCGTGGGCCACGATGCGCGGGAAGAGGGAGTCGAGGGCCGGGCGCTGGACGGAGACCAGCGCGGAGGACAGGGCCGCGACGACGTACAGCGGCCAGACGGCCGGGCTCGGCAGCAGGGCGTTGAGCAGCAGTACGGCGGACAGCAGGCCTTGTCCCGCCTCCGTCCACACGATCAGCTTGCGCTTGTCCAGGGCGTCGGCCAGCGCACCGCCGTACAGCCCGAACACCACCAGCGGCAGCAGTTCCACGGCCCCGATCGCGCCGACCGCCGCCGCGGACCCGGTGAGTTCCTTCAGCTGCACCGGCAGCGCGACGAACGTCAGAAAGCTCCCGAAGTTGGAGATCGTCCCCGACACCCACAGCCGCCGGAAGTCGGCGGAGGCCCGCCAGGGCGCCAGACCCGGGAGGAGGGCGCGCAGGCGGGAGGGGGCGGCGTCTGCGGGGGCGTCATCGGTCACGAAAGGTCATGGTCGGCCGGGGTGGCTGCCGTGGGCAACCGCTTTTCCGCGGGCCGGCCGGAAGGTCACCAGCGGGCCGGCGGCGGCGCCGTCAGCTGGTCCGCCAGCCGCGACAGGCGGTCCCGCAGCCGGCGCCGGCCCCTCGGCTCCGGCAGCGCGTTCTCCCCGGCCGCCGCGCTGACCAGGTGCTGCACCGTGTCCAGGTCCAGCTCGGAACCCTCCGGCACGGTCAGCGACTCGTGCGCCATGGAGACGAGCTCGCCCTCGCCGGGGCCCAGCGCCAGCACCCTCGCCCCGGCCCGCCGCGCGTCGTGCACCCGCTCCAGCAGCGGCACGTCCGGCCCACCCGGCGACACCACCACCAGCGTCTCGCCCCGCCGGGCGGCGGCCAACCGCCCCAGCCCGACCGCCAGATGCGCCGGATCCGACGCGCGCGCCTCGTGCCGTACAAGAGTCGGCGCCAGCTCCGGCGTCCCCGACCACGCGGCCTCGTCCACCAGATGGGCCGCCAGATGCCACGGCTCGTAGTCCGGCGTGCCCACCAGCAGCAGCCCGCCGCCGTGCGCCACCACCGACCCGCGCAGCGCCCCGGCGAACCGCCGGGTGGCCCCCAACCACTCGGTCCCGGCGAGCACTTCACGCAGCAACGCGACACGTACGGCGTCCATGCGCCCGCATCCTGCACCAATCGGGCACCCGTGACCCGGCGTTCACCACGAATTCGCCCGACCTGGGGACAGTGCGCGGATGACAGAAGCAACCGTTCCCTTCCGTGCCGGCCGTGAGGGATACGCCAGTTACCGCATCCCGGCGGTGGTCGTCACCGCCAAGGGCACCCTCCTCGCCTTCTGCGAAGGACGGGTCAAGTCGGCGAGCGACCACGGGCACATCGACATCGTGCTCAAGCGCTCCACCGACGGCGGCCACACCTGGGGCCCGCTCCAGGTCGCCGCGAACAACGGCACCCACCTCGCCGGCAACCCCGCGCCCGTCGTCCTCGACACCGGCCGCATCCTCCTGGTCCACGTCCGCAACGCCGCCTCCGCCTCGGAGGCCGCGATCCGGCAGGGCAAGGTCAAGGACGCCGACGGGCGCCGCGTGTGGGTGCAGCACAGCGACGACGACGGGGCCACCTGGTCGGACCCGGCCGAGATCACCAAGTCGGTGAAGAAGGCGGGCTGGCGCTGGTACGCCACCACGCCCGGCCACGCGATCCAGCTGAGCACCGGCCGGATCGTCGTCCCCGCCAACCACTCACCCGCGCCCACCGGCACCGACATCGGCACCGAGGCCCAGTACAACAGCGGCCACTGCCTGCTCAGCGACGACCGCGGCGCGACCTGGTCCATCGGCTACGTCGACGAGAACCCCGACGGCTACATCAACGCCAACGAGACCACCGCCGCCGAACTCCCCGACGGCCACGTCTACTTCAACACCCGCAACGACTCCACGTCCCCCGGCAACCGCGCCGACGCCCACTCCGAGGACGGCGGAAAGACCCTGCACACCCCCTTCCGCCCGCAGGCCGGCCTCGACGGCCCCGTCTGCGAGGGCAGCCTCCTCCAGCTCCGCGACCCGGACGTGCTGCTCTTCTCCGGCCCCGCCTACGCCTCCGCCCGCGCCCTGATGACCATCCGCGCCTCCACCGACAGCGGCAGGACCTGGCGCCCGGTCCACACGGTCGACGGCCTGCCCGCCGCCTACTCCGACCTGGTGCGGATCGACGCCTCGACGGTCGGACTCCTCTACGAGACCGGGGACTTCGGGGCGTACGAGCGCATCGTCTTCCGGCGGGTGCCCGTGACGCGGCTCACCTGACCGTCTGGGGTCGCCGGGGCGGACGTAAAGTCGGCCCATGACCTCTACCGACAGTGCTGCACAGACCCCCGCGAAGGCCCCCGCCAAGGACCCCTGGGACCTGCCCGACGTCTCCGGGCTCGTCGTCGGCGTCCTCGGCGGGACCGGGCCGCAGGGCAAGGGCCTCGCCTACCGGCTGGCCAAGGCCGGCCAGAAGGTGATCATCGGCTCGCGTGCGGCGGAGCGTGCGCAGGCCGCCGCGGACGAGCTCGGGCACGGCGTCGAGGGCGCCGACAACGCCGAGTGCGCGCGCCGCAGCGACATCGTGATCGTGGCCGTGCCCTGGGACGGGCACGGCAAGACCATCGAGTCCCTGCGCGAGGAGCTGACCGGCAAGCTCGTCGTCGACTGCGTCAACCCGCTCGGCTTCGACAAGAAGGGCGCGTACGCGATCAAGCCGGAGGAGGGCAGCGCCGCCGAGCAGGCCGCCGCCCTGCTTCCCGACTCGCGGGTCACCGCCGCCTTCCACCACCTGTCGGCGGTGCTGCTGCAGGACCCCGAGATCGACGAGATCGACACCGATGTGATGGTGCTGGGCGAGGAGCGGGCCGACGTCGAGATGGTGCAGGCGCTCGCCGGACGCATCCCCGGCATGCGCGGCATCTTCGCCGGCCGGCTGCGCAACGCCCACCAGGTCGAATCCCTGGTCGCCAACCTGATCTCGGTGAACCGCCGGTACAAGGCGCACGCCGGGCTCCGCGTCACCGACGTCTGAGCGCATGGGGGACACTGGTCGGCACAAGCAGTCCCGCAGTGTCCCCCGACAGGAGTCGACAGAAATGCCCCGCCTTGGTCTCTATGCCCTGATCGTCTGCCTGCTCGCCGTGGCCGCGGCCGTGGTCTCCTTCGCGCAGGGCAGCTGGCTGGGGATCGTGTGGGTGCTGCTGGCGGGGCTGTCCAGCAACATGTGCTGGTACTACCTCAAGCGGGGCCGGGCCGCCCGGCAGCGGGACTCCGTCACGGGCTGACCGAGCAGAACTCGTTCGTGCCCTGCCAGAAGCGGTAGAGCTCCTGACCGCAGTACGTGGAGAAGTCGCCGATCCCCAGACTCCGCAGGATCGAGTCGATCACGTCGAAGAACGCGCTGTTGATCGACGGCACCCACAGCAGCGCGAACACGAACAGCAGGCCGAACGGCGCGAAGGGCTCCACCTGGCGCTTGATCTTGTACGACAGCCAGGGCTCGATGACGCCGTAGCCGTCCAGGCCGGGCACCGGCAGGAAGTTCAGGATGGCGGCCGTGACCTGGAGCAGGGCGAGGAAGGCCAGCGCGAACTGGAAGTCCCGCGGCACACCGTCCAGCGCGTGCAGCCAGAACGGAGCCGTGCACACCGCTGCGAACAGGACATTCGTCAGCGGGCCCGCCGCCGAGATCAGACTGTGCCGCCAGCGGCCCCGGATCCGCCCGCGCTCGATGAACACCGCACCGCCGGGCAGACCGATCCCGCCCATGATCACGAAGAGCACCGGGAGCACGATGCTCAGCAGCGCGTGCGTGTACTTCAGCGGGTTGAGGGTGAGATAGCCCTTCGAGCCGACGCTGATGTCGCCGCTGTGCAGGGCGGTCCGCGCGTGTGCGTACTCGTGCAGGCACAGGGACACGATCCAGGCCGCCGTCACGAACAGGAACACGGCCACGCCGGGCTGTTCGGCGAACCCGGTCCAGGTGGCCCAGCCCGTGACCGCGGTGACGGCCAGGATCCCGACGAAGACGGGGCTGATCCGCCGTTCGCTGCGGCTGGTGGTGGCGGTGGTCATGGGACTCCCTGGACTGGTACGTGCGCGCGGTGGGACGGCCCGACGGTACCGGGCGTACGGGGAAAACGTCTCGCGGCCGGTCCCTGGTTCCGTGGAAGGTAGGGGACATGGGGCTTTGGCAGGTGTTCTACGGGGGCTGGCAGATGGAGTGCTGCGGTACGCCGTTCAAGGTGGGGGACGAGGTGAGCCGGCAGCTGCTGTTCACGGACGCGGACGAGGTGCTCGGCGGCGGCTGGTACGAGGAACTCTCCAAGATCGTGGGACCGGTGGGGGATCTGCCGGGCGACGCGGACGCATCGGTGCGGGTCCTCAGGGACGAGAGCGGACTCACGGTGGCGCTGGGCGGCGAGTCGGGCGCCGACGTCGGACCGGACGACGGGATCCGCCTGGTCGGCCTCCTCGCGGTGGAGACGCACGGGGGCGAGTGGCCCGAGGCGCGCGGCCGGGTACGGGCGGTGCGGGCGGTGACCCAGCAGTACGCCGAGACGACACCGGGGTCACGGTCGTGGGAGCCGGTGCGCGGAGGTGGGGCGCGGCGGCTGCGGTCGGTGCAGGAGTGCCCCGAGTGGTTCGGCGACGGTGGGTCCGACAGGATGGGACGCCGGGCCGTGGAGGCGGGGGTGCTGGTGACGCTGGATGTGTGGGGGGACCGGGCGAAGGCCCCGAGGACGCCGGCGGCCGACTGAGCAGTGCCCGCCGACTTCTGCCGGTTCCCTCCTGCTGTCGGCCCCCTGAACCCGCCGCACCGGGGCTCGGCCACGCCCGTGCCGCTCCGGCGCTGCCCAACTCGCCGGGGCCCTCTGCTCGTCCCTCCGCAGCAGCCCCCTTCTCCCGCCCCCGCCGCACCCCCTCCCCGCCCGCGCCACCCCGCTGACCCGAACCCCGTGACCGGCCCCGATCCGACCGGAGACAATGGACCCCGTGCGCTATCGCATCCTCGGCACCACCCAGGCGCTCCGCCCCGACGGCACCCCCGTTCCGGTCGGCGGGGCGCGACTGCGTGCCCTGCTCACCGTGCTCGCGCTGCGGACCGGCCGTACCGTGCCCGCCGGCCTCCTGGTCGACGAGGTGTGGCACGGCGACCCGCCCGCCGACGCCCCGGGCGCCCTGCAGGCGCTGATCGGCCGGCTGCGCAGGGCGCTGGGCGCGGACGCGGTCGCCTCCGTCGACGGCGGCTACCGCCTCACCGCCGCCCTCGACGACGTCGACCTGCACCGTTTCGAGCGGCTGACCGGCGAGGGCACGCGCGCGCTGGCCGACGGCGACCCCGCCAAGGCGGCCGTGGTCCTCGACGACGCGCTCGCCCTGTGGCGCGGCCCGGCCCTCGCCGACCTCCCCGACCGCACCGGCGAGGCCGCCCGCTGGGAGACCCGCCGCCTCGACGCGCTGCGCGCCCGCCACAGTGCCGCCCTTGCCCTGGGCCACGCCGAGCAGTCCCTCCCGGAACTGACCGCCCTGTGCGACACCCACCCCCTCGACGAGCCGCTGCAGACCCTGCGCCTGCGTGCCCTGCGCGACGCGGGCCGCACGGCGGAGGCACTGGCCGCCTTCGAGGACGTACGACAACTGCTCGCGGACCGGCTGGGTGCGGACCCGGGGCCCGAACTGCGGTCCCTGTACGGGGAGTTGCTCCGACCGGAGGACCGGGGTGGGCACGACGGCGGGGCCGCGGCCGGTGCGCCGACGGGCGGCAACGGGGGCGGGCACGGCGCGCCCGTGGAGGGCCGCGGGTGGCGCACGGTGCAGGGCGGCGGGCCGGATGGCGCGCAGCACCTCGCCGAGCGTCCGGGCGGATCGAACGGCGCGGCCGGCGCCGATCCGTCGGGCGCGGAGCCCGCCCCCGGCGCCCACCCGCACACCGCGACCGTCTCCGGGGCGGACGGCGCGCAAGCCCCCGGCAACCTCCGCGCCCGCCTCACCTCCTTCGTCGGCCGGGAGTCCGACATCGAGGCCATCCGCGGGGACCTCGCGGCGGCCCGGCTGGTCACGTTGCTCGGGCCCGGCGGGGCCGGCAAGACGCGGCTGTCGCAGGAGGCCGCCGAGACCGTGCGGGACGCGGCGCGGGACGGGGTGTGGCTGGCCGAACTCGCGCCCGTCGACCACCCGGACGCCGTACCGGAGGCCGTGCTGACCGCCGTCGGCGCCCGCGAGACCGTGATGTACGGCGCCGGCGCGGAGGCCATGCGGGCGGCCGGGGCCGACCGGCACGACGATCCCGTCGAGCGGCTGGCCGAGCACTGCGGCCGGCGGCGGATGCTGATCGTCCTCGACAACTGCGAGCACGTCGTCGATGCCGCCGCGCGGCTGGTGGAGGAGCTGCTGGAGCGGTGTCCCGAGCTGACCGTGCTGGCCACCAGTCGTGAACCCCTCGGCGTACCGGGGGAGTTGCTGCGGCCCGTGGAGCCGCTGCCCGAGCCGGTCGCACTGCGGCTGCTCACCGATCGCGGGGCCGCCGCCCGTCCCGGGTTCAGGGTCGAGGACGACCCCGACGCCTGCGCCGAGATCTGCCGGCGGCTCGACGGACTGCCCCTGGCCATCGAGCTCGCCGCCGCCCGGCTGAGGATGCTGACGCCCCGCCAGATCGCCGACCGGCTCGACGACCGCTTCCGCCTGCTGACCTCCGGCAGCCGTACCGTCCTGCCCCGCCAGCAGACCCTGCGCGCGGTCGTCGACTGGTCCTGGGACCTGCTGGACGAGGAGGAGCGGGACGTCCTGCGGCGCCTGTCCGTCTTCGCCGGCGGCTGCGACCTCGCCGCCGCCGAGGCCGTCTGCGGCCCCCTCGCCCTGGAGGCGCTGGGCTCGCTGGTCGACAAGTCCCTTGTCGTGGCCGCCCCTTCGGGTGACGGCGGCATGCGCTACCGGCTGCTGGAGACCGTCGCCGAGTACGCCGGCGAGCGGCTGGCGCAGACCGGGCGACGGGCCGAGACACAGCGCGCCCACCTGACGTACTACCGCGAACTCGCCCGCACCACCGACCCGTTGCTCCGCGGCCCCGAGCAACTCGCCGCCATCGAAGTGCTGGAGCGCGAGTACGAGAACCTGCGCACCGCCCTGCGCCACGCCGTCAGCGAGCGGGACGAGCAGGAGGGTCTGTGTCTCATCCTGTCGCTCGCCTGGTACTGGCAGATGCGCGACATCCGTATCGAGGCCCGCAACTGGTGCGTCGAGGTCATGGCCCTCGGCCCGGACCCCTTCGCCGCCCCCGTGCGGCGCGCCGCCCCGGTCTGGCAGCGCTGCACCGACGTCCCGCCCCCGCTGACCGGCGAACTCCTCGCCGAGGCCCGCCGCGGCGTCCATCTCGCCCATCTCGCCTGCATGGACACCGAGTTGGAGGCCTGGGAGTCCCCGCAGGCGAAGGAGAAACTGCGCCTGATCACCGAGGTCTACGAACCCGGCCTCCCGCAGACCTGCCGTACCCCCGGCATGCTCTGGTTCTACGCCGTGATGCTCACCGGCAGCGTGCAGCGGCTGCCCCAGATCCTCGATGCCTCCGTCGCCACCTGCCGGGCCACGCCCGGCATGGAGTGGGAGCTCGCCGCCACCCTCCAGATGCGCGCCAACCTCCTGGCCAACCGCAGCGACTGGGCGGGCGACGCGCGGCGCGACGCCGACGAGTCGCTGGACATCTACCGGCGCATCGACGACCTGTGGGGCACCGCCGAGGCGCTGTCGGCGCGCGGCGAAGCCCGCGAACGGGTCGGTGAGTACGCACTGGCCGCCACCGACTACGAGGCGGCCATCGAACGCGCCGAACGGCTCGGCGCCCGCGCCCAGGTGGCGGTGCTGGGTGCCCGGCTCGGCAGTGTGCTGATCGAGGCGGGCGAGGGTGAGCGGGGCGAGCGGATCCTGCGCGAGGTGGTCGAGACGCCGCTCGGTGCGCACAACGAAGCCATGCCCGCCGCCCGGATGTTCCTCGCGGGCTGCCTCGCCCTGACCGGTCGGACCGACGAGGCGCGCGAGCAACTGCGGCTGCTGCGCGAGGAGTTCAAGATCGCCTACTTCGTGATCTTCGACGCGTTCATTCTCGGCGCCGAGGCCTGGGTGGAGGCGATCGCCGGCGACTACGCGCTCTCCCTGGAGAAGGTCCGGCAGGCCCTGCAGCGCTCCGCCGACCCGCTCGCCGAGGCCATGGCCCCGCACATGCGCCCCCTGTACCTGGCCATCGCCGCGATCGATCTCGCCGAGACCGACGGTGGCCGCCGGGCCGGGGACGGCGCCCGGTGCCTCGCGGCCGCCAAGGCGGCGCTCCCGCCGCGCCATACGGCGACGTCCATGGAGCGCGAGGCGTACGACCGGGCCGAGCGGCACACGCGCGCCGTGCTCGGCGACGAGGCCTACGAGGCGGCGTACGCGGAGGGCGGTGGCCTCTCCCCGGAGGAGGCCACCGCCCTGGTCTGACGCGGAACCGACCGTGAACTTCAGCTCTTGGTACGGAACTTGTGGATCGCGACCGGCGCCATCACCGCCGTGAGCCCCACGGACCAGGCCAGCGTCACCCACAGCCCGTGGGCGATCGGACCGCCCACCATCAGTCCGCGCGCCGCGTCGGCGAGCGAGGACAGCGGGTTGTAGTCGGTGAAGTTCTGCAGCCAGCCCGGCATCGAGTCGGTCGGGGCGAAGATGGACGAGCCGAACTGCAGCGGCATCAGCACCAGGAAGCCCATCGCCTGCACCGACTGCGCGCTCTTCATCGTCACGCCGAGGGTGAGGAACACCCACATCAGCGCCGAGCCGAACAGGGTGGCCAGGCCCACGGCCGCGAACAGCCCCGGCCAGTGGGTGATGTCGAAGCCCACCAGCACGGCCACCACCATGAGGATCACGCACGCGACGAGCATCCGCATCAGCTCGACCACGATCTTGGCGATCAGCACCGAGCCGCGTCCGATCGGCAGGGACCGGAAGCGGTCCATGACCCCGGAGTTGAAGTCCGTGTTGAACCCGGTGCCCACGCCCTGGGCCATGTTCATCCCCATCATGGCCAGCAGCCCGGGGATGACGTACTGCACGTATGCCTGCTGCCCGCCGCCCAGCGACTGCCCGATGGAGCCGCCGAAGACGTACACGAACAGCAGCGTGAAGATCACCGGGAACAGCACGGCGTCGAACATCGACTCCGGGTCCTGCCGGATCCACAGCAGGTTGCGGCGGATCAGCGCGCCGGTGTGGCGGAGATGGCCGCGCAGCGGGATGTGGGCGTCGGCGGTGTTCACGGTGGCGGTGGCGGCGCTCATGCGGCGACCTCCTCGAGGGTGTCGGTGGGCACGGCGTCCTGCGGGGCACTGGCGCGGTGGCCGGTGAGGGACAGGAACACCTCGTCCAGGCTGGGCAGTTCGGTGGTGATCGAGGCGATCGTGATGCCGTGCGCGACGACGGCGCCGGTGACCGCGGTGAGCTGTTCGTCGCTGAGGATCGGGACGAGCACGTCGCCGCGCTCGGCGTCGACGGTGGTGGTGGCGAGCCCGGTGATGCCGAGCTCGTCGAGGGCGGCAGCGAGCGGGCGCAGCTGCAGCGGATCGGCGGGCTTCACCCGCAGCGCCCGGCCGCCCACCTTGGCCTTCAGCGCGTCGATGGCGCCGCCCGCGATGACGTGGCCGCGGTCGACGACGGTCAGTTCGGAGGCGAGCTGCTCGGCCTCCTCCATGTACTGGGTGGTGAGCAGCACGGTGACGCCCTCGCCGACCATCCGCTTGACCTCGGCCCACACCTCGTTGCGGGTGCGCGGGTCGAGCCCGGTGGTCGGCTCGTCGAGGAAGAGCACCTCGGGCCGTCCGATCATCGAGGCGGCCAGGTCGAGCCGCCGCCGCATACCGCCGGAGTAGGTGCTCGCCGGCCGCCTGGCGGCTTCGGTGAGGGAGAAGCGCTCCAGCAGCTCGTCGGCGCGCGCGCGTGCCTCCTTGCGGGGCAGGTCGAGCAGCCGCCCGATCATGTAGAGGTTCTCCCAGCCGGGGAGCTTCTCGTCCACGGAGGCGTACTGCCCGGTGAGGCCTATCACCCGGCGCAGCTGCCGGGGCTGGCGCAGGACGTCGTAGCCGGCGACGGTGGCCTGGCCCGAGTCGGGGGCGAGCAGGGTGGACAGGATGCGCACGAGGGTGGTCTTGCCGGCGCCGTTCGGCCCGAGCACACCCATCACGGTGCCCTCGCGCACGTCCAGGTCGACGCCGTCCAGCGCCTTGGTCTCGCCGTAGTGCTTGACCAGCCCCCGCACGGTGACGGCGGTGTTGCCGCCGCTGGGGTTCTTGTCGATTCGCGTCATGCCGAGAACGGTGTCAGCCCTCACCGACAAACGACCGACAGAGCACCGACAGCCGCCTACAGCCTGCCGACATCCCAGGAAACCGCCGGTCAAAACAGCAGCCCGCCGACGGGGGAAGATCGGCGGGCTGCCTCTGTGCCGCGATGGCTCTAGTGGACGGAGTTCTCCTCCGACGGGAACGTACCGCCGACGACGTCCTCCGCGAACTCCTTGACCGCGTTGCCCATGACCTCACGCAGGTTGGCGTACTTCTTGACGAACTTCGGTACGCGGCCGCCGGTCAGGCCCAGCATGTCGGTCCACACCAGCACCTGCGCGTCCGTCTCCGGACCGGCGCCGATGCCCACGGTCGGAATGTGCAGCACCCGCGTCACCTCGGCCGCCAGCTCCGCCGGCACCAGCTCCAGCACCACCGCGAACGCGCCCGCGTCCTGCACGGCCTTCGCGTCCCGCAGCAGCTGCTGGGCCGCCTCCTCGCCACGCCCCTGGACGCGGTAGCCCATGGCGTTGACGGACTGCGGGGTGAGCCCGATGTGGGCCATGACCGGGATGCCGGACTCCACCAGCAGCCGGATCTGCTCGTGCGAGCGCTCGCCGCCCTCCAGCTTGACCGCGCCCACGCCGGCGTCCTTGACCAGCCGGGTCGCCGAGCGCAGCGCCTGCACCGGGCCCTCCTGGTAGGAGCCGAAGGGGAGGTCGCCGACGATCAGGGAGCGCTGCGTGCCGCGCACCACCGCGGCCGACAGCATGGTCATCTCGTCCATGGTGACGGGCACGGTCGTCTCGTACCCGAGGTGGCAGTTGCCCGCCGAGTCGCCGACGAGGATCACCGGGATGCCGGCCTCGTCGAAGACGGACGCGGTCATCGCGTCGTAGGCGGTGAGCATGGGCCACTTCTCGCCGCGTTCCTTGGCGAGAGCGATGTCGCGGACGGTGATGCGGCGTGTGCCCTTGCCCCCGTACAGCGCCTTGCTGCCGTCGGAGGGCCTGTTCCCAGCAGTCTGGGCAGCCGAAAGCTGCGTCATTGCACCGGCTCCTTCAGTCATCTCGAGGCACCCTGACGGTGTCCCCGGATCACCCCCCATGGTGGCACTTCGTGCCAGGGGAGCCAAGGGGACCTCCGTCACGTCGAGGAGGCACGTGTCGAGGGCGGACGTAAGGGCTGGGTAAAAACATTTACGATACGGCACCGTCTCGTATCGGAATTGCCTAGCCTGGTCCGCATGACCACTCCATCCGTCGCTGCCACCCGGGTGCCCGAAGCCGTGCACCGGCGCCGCTGGGCGATCCTCGGCGTCCTGATGCTGAGCCTGCTGATCGTGGTGCTCGACAACTCGATCCTGAACGTCGCCATCAAGACGATCTCGACCCCGAAGCCGACCGGCCTGGGCGCCACGCAGAGCGAGCTGGAGTGGGCGATCAACGCCTACACCCTCGTCTTCGCGGGACTGCTGTTCACCGCGGGTCTCATCGGCGACCGCGTGGGGCGCAAGAAGGTGCTGCTCGGCGGTCTCGTCGTGTTCGGCATCGGCTCCGCGCTCGCGGCCGAGTCCGGCTCGCCGACCGAGCTCATCGCCTTCCGTGCGCTCATGGCCCTCGGCGCCGCCTTCGTCATGCCCGCGACCCTCGCGGTCCTCATGAACGTCTTCGAGCGCGAGGAACAGCCTAAGGCCATCGGCATCTGGGCCGGCGGCGTCGGCCTCGCCATCGCCATCGGCCCGATCACCGGCGGTGTGCTCCTCGACCACTTCTGGTGGGGTTCCGTCTTCCTCATCAACGTGCCGATCGTGCTCCTCGCCCTCGCGCTGATGCTGTGGCTGGTCCCCGACTCCCGCGACCCGCGGCCCGGCCGCCTCGACCCCGTCGGCGTCGTCCTGTCCGTCGTGGGCCTGGTCCTGCTGGTCTACGGCATCATCAAGGGCGGCGAGCTCGCCGACTTCACGGACGCCAAGGTGCTGTCGACGATCCTTGCCGGACTCGTCGTCCTCGCCGCGTTCGTCGTCTTCGAGAAGCGCAGCGACCACCCGTCCCTGGACGTCACCTACTTCCGCAACAAGGTCTTCTCGGCCGCCATGGCCGCCATCGCGCTGGTCTTCTTCGCGCTCATGGGCGTGACCTTCTTCTCCGTCTTCTACACCCAGAGCGTGCGCGGATACTCCCCGCTGCAGTCCGGTCTGCTGATGCTGCCGCTGGCCGCCGCCCAGATGATCTTCGCGCCGCGTGCCCGGCTGGTCGTCGACCGCTTCGGCAACCGGGCCACGACCACGGCCGGCATGGTCGTCATCGCCGCGACGCTGGCCGCGTTCGCCACCTTCCAGGCGGACACCCCGATCTGGCTCCTCGAGGTCATCTTCTTCCTCATGGGCACCGGCATGGCGCACATCATGACGCCGACCAGCGTCGTCATCATGCAGTCCCTGCCCCGCGAGAAGGCCGGCTCCGCCTCCGCGCTCAGCAACACCTTCCGCCAGGTCGGCGGCGCCCTGGGCATCGCGGTCCTCGGCTCCGTGCTGTCCACCGCCTACCGCAACGGCGTCGAGGGCAAGCTCGGCGCGCTGCCCGCCGGCCTGCGCGACACCGCGGGCGAGTCCATCGAGGCCACGCTCGGCGTCGCCGCGAAGCTCGGCCCGCAGGGCAGGGGACTGGTCGATCCGGCCAACGACGCCTTCCTGCACGCGATGCACATCACCGCGCTGTGGGGCTCGGCCGTGGCGGTCGTCGGTGCGGTGGTCGTGGCCGTGTTCCTGCCGGGCAAGCCGCCGGCCCGTCAGGAGGGCGAGGAGAAGCAGGAGTTGGTGACCGCGACGGAATAACGCCTTCCGCGGTGCCCGGTGGCACCGGGGAGAATCGCTGAAGTACGAGGAAGGGACGCAGAAGTGAGCCTCGCCGACAGCCCAGCCGCTTCCGGGGTGCCCGCGCGGGGGCGCCCCCGCAGCGAGGCGGTCGAACGCGCCGTCATCGAGGGCGTGATGAAGCTCCTGGAGGACGGCGTCCCGCTCGCCGAACTCTCCATCGAGCGCATCGCCCGCACCGCCGGCGTCGGCAAGGCCACCATCTACCGCCGCTGGAGCGGCAAGGAGGAGCTCTTCGTCGACGTCGTACGCGCCGCCGAGCCCCCGGACCCCCAACTCCCCGGCACCTCCATGCGCGACGACCTCGTGGCCGTCCTGGAACAGCTGCGCCAGCGCGGCGTCATGACGCGCACCTCGGTGCTCCTGCACAACGTGTTCGCCCAGATGAAGAGCAGCCCCAAGATCTGGGCGGCCTACCACGCCTCCGTCGTCCGGCCGCGGCGCACCATGCAGATCGAGATCCTGCGCCGCGGGCAGCAGAACGGCGAACTGCGCGAGGACGTCGACATCGAGCTGGTCAACGACCTGGTCGTCGGCCCGATGCTGCTGCGCACCGTCATGCGCCCCCAGGCCGACGTGGAGTCCGACCTCTCCGAGGGACTGTCGGAACGGATCGTGGACACCCTCCTCGAAGGACTACGGCCCGTCAGCTCGCCGACCACGTAGCGTGCATGTGCGGGTTTCGTCACAGAGGGCGCTTTCGGCACGCGGGGACGGAACTCGCGCGACCGACTTGTTCGTCCTCGTGCCCGTACGGCCGTCATGCGACGGCAGGATCGGAACCGATCATCCCCTAGGGTCTTAAGAGTCTCAGGACACGGGGGACGAACGGTGTGCACGGCAGGCAGTGAGGCGACGCGGTATGGCGCAGCAGGCGTACATGACGGAGACGGACAACGGAGGCTCGGGGCCCGAGCGCCGGGGAGCCCGGTTCCGGCGCCTGATGAACCGCCTGGTCGCCGGATGGCGCGGTGACCCGAGAATCTGGCGCCGCGGCATCGTCCTCGCCGCCCTCGCGGTGATCCTCGCCCTGGTCATGCTGCTGCACTCGCGGATCCCGAACCGCATCGGCAACCTGGGCAGCCTCACCGAGACCTTCCTGCCCTGGCTGGGGCTGCTGATCCCGCTCCTGCTGCTGCTCGCGCTGGTGCGCAGGTCGGCGACGGCGCTCATCGCCCTGATCCTCCCGGTCGCCGTATGGCTGAACCTCTTCGGCGGCCTGCTCACCGACAAGACCGGCAGCGGCGGCGACCTGACCGTCGCCACGCACAACGTCAACGCCGACAACCCCGACCCGTCCGCCACCGCCCGCGACGTGGCCGCCTCCGGAGCGGACGTGCTGGCCCTGGAGGAGCTGACCGCGTCGGCGGTGCCGGTCTACGAGAAGGCGCTGGCGTCGACGTACAAGTACCACTCGGTGCAGGGCACCGTCGGGCTGTGGAGCAAGTACCCGATGACCGGCGTGAGGGCCGTCGACATCAAGCTGGGCTGGACCCGCGCCATGCGCGCCACCGTGACCACGCCCGAGGGGCAGATCGCGGTCTACGTCGCCCACATGCCCTCGGTACGGGTGAAGCTGGAGGCCGGGTTCACCGCCCGGCAGCGCGACAAGAGCGCCAACGCGCTCGGTGAGGCCATCGCCGACGAGACGCTGCCCAGGAAGATCCTGCTCGGCGACCTGAACGGCACCATGAACGACCGCTCGCTCAACGCCGTCACCGCCCAGATGCGCTCCACGCAGGGCGCGGCGGGCAGCGGCTTCGGGTTCAGCTGGCCGGCCTCGTTCCCGATGGCGCGCATCGACCAGATCATGGTCCAGGGCGTCGAGCCGGTGAGCTCGTGGACACTGCCCCGGACCGGCAGCGACCACCTGCCGATCGCGGCCCGTGTGAACCTCGACACCAGCTCGTAACCCCCAGGAATAGTGGGCCTGAGAGGCTTTGTTCCGCGAGTGAACATACACTTGCGGAACACGAACCCCTCTGAACTCCGAAAGGAACAGGCCCTTCCATGCCTCTGGCCCTGCTCGCTCTGGCCGTCGGCGCATTCGGGATCGGTACGACCGAGTTCGTGATGATGGGCTTGCTGCCCGACGTCGCGAACGACCTGAACGTCTCCATCCCCACCGCCGGTCACCTGGTCTCGGCGTACGCGCTGGGCGTGGTGATCGGCGCCCCGCTGCTGGCCGCGGTCACCGCGCGGCTGTCCCGCCGCACGGTCCTGATCGGCCTGATGGGACTGTTCGTGGCGGGCAACGCCCTCTCGGCCTTCGCCCCGGGCTACGACTCCCTCCTGGCCGCCCGCTTCCTGAGCGGTCTGCCGCACGGCGCCTTCTTCGGCGTGGGCGCCGTCGTCGCGACGAACATGGTGGCGCCGGCCCGCAAGGCCCGCTCCGTCTCGCTGATGTTCCTCGGCCTGACGATCGCCAACGTCGCGGGCGTCCCGGTCGCCACGCTCATGGGGCAGCACCTGGGGTGGCGGGCCACGTTCCTGGGCGTCAGCGCGATCGGGCTGGCGGCGATCGCCTCGCTGGCCCTGCTGATCCCGCACGACCACGCGCAGGCACCGGCGGTGGGGCTGCGGGGCGAACTGGCCGCGCTTCGCTCGCTCCCGGTCTGGCTGGCCCTCGGCACGACGGTCGCCGGGTTCGGCGCGCTGTTCGCCGCGTACAGCTACATCACGCCGATGCTCACGGACGCGGCGGGCTACGCCGACGCGAGCGTCACACTGCTGCTCGCCCTGTTCGGCGTCGGCGCGACGATCGGCAACCTGGCGGGCGGCCGCCTGGCGGACCACGCGATGCGCGGGACGCTGTTCGGCGGCCTGGCGTCCCTGGTGGCGGTACTCGGCCTCTTCCCGCTGCTGATGTCGACGCAGTGGACCGCGGCCCTGGCGGTGATCCTGCTCGGCGCGGCGGCCTTCATCACCGGCTCCCCGCTCCAGCTGATGGTCATGGAGAAGGCGTCCGCGGCCCCGTCCCTGGCCTCCTCGGCCAACCAGGCGGCCTTCAACCTGGCGAACGCCGGCGGAGCGTGGATCGGTGGCCTGGCATTGGCGGCCGGCTTCGGCGTGACGTCCCCGGCGCTGGCGGGCGCGGCCCTGGCCGTGCTCGGACTGGGCGTCGCGGGGGTTGCGTATGCGGTGGACCGGGGGCGGGTCGCTCCACAGCCCACCCGGGAACGCCTGGTCGCGGTACACGTCCCTCAGACCTCGGAGACGCTGTACCGCTGACGCACTCAGCGGGGGCGGCACTCCTCGGCGCCGGTCGGCGCACTCAGCCCGTCCGGCGTCCGAGGATGAACAGTTGCCGTGCCAAGTCCCCGCCCGGCGGGGGCGAATTCGCGGCGTCGGTTGCGCATCTCTGGCCGGTCCGGCGTAGAGGACGAGGCGCAGCCATCCCAAACGCCCACCCACCCGCCGGGGGCGAGTCTTTCGTCGCCGGTCCGCACAATTCAGCCCGTCCGGCGTTTGAGGACGAGGCCCTTGGGCCGATGGGGGTCTGGGGGCGCAGCCCCCAGGGACGCGCACCCCCAGCCGCACCGGACGGACTAGTCGAAGCGGGCCAGCTCGCGCAGCCAAGCCGTCGCCGAACTGTCCGACGGCGCCCGCCAGTCACCGCGAGGCGACAGCGAACCCCCGGCCGACACCTTCGGCCCATTCGGCATCGCCGACCGCTTGAACTGCGCGAACGCGAAGAAGCGGCGGCAGAAGACCTCCAGCCACTGCCGGATCTCGGCCAGGTCGTACGCCACCCGCTTGGCCTCGGGGAAGCCGGGCGGCCACGCACCGTCGTCCGCGTCGTGCCACGCATGCCACGCCAGGAACGCGATCTTCGACGGCCGGAACCCGTACCGCAGCACCTGGAACAGCGTGAAGTCGTGCAGCGCGTACGGCCCGATCTTCGACTCGGTCGACTGCATCTCCTCGCCCGGCACCAGCTCCGGACTGATCTCGGTGTCGAGGATCGCCGCGAGGATCTTCCCGGTCTCCTCGTCGAACTGCCCGCTGCTGATGACCCACCGGATCAGATGCTGGATCAGCGTCTTCGGGACACCCGAGTTGACGTTGTAGTGGCTCATCTGGTCGCCCACGCCGTACGTGGACCAGCCCAGCGCCAGCTCCGACAGATCACCGGTGCCGAGCACGATGCCGCCGCGCTGGTTGGCCAGCCGGAACAGATAGTCGGTGCGCAGACCCGCCTGCACGTTCTCGAAGGTGACGTCGTACACCGGCTCGCCGGACGCGAACGGATGCCCCATCTCCTGCAGCATCAGCCGCGCCGTCGGCGTGATGTCCAGCTCGGCCGCGGTCACACCCAGCGAACGCATCAGCGCATGCGCGTTGTCCTTCGTGTGGTCGCTCGTGGCGAACCCGGGCAGCGTCCACGCCAGGATGTCGCTGCGCGGCCGCCCCGCCCGGTCCATCGCCCGCGCGGCGACGATCAGCGCATGCGTCGAGTCCAGCCCGCCGGAGACCCCGATGACCACCTTCGGCCCGCCGATCGACGCCAGCCGCTGCTGAAGCCCCGCGACCTGGATGTTGTACGCCTCGTAGCAGTCCAGGGCGAGACGCTCGGCGTCCGCCGGCACGAACGGGAAGCGCTCCAGCCGACGACGCAACCCCAGATCGGTCAGCGGCGGATCGAGCTCGAAGGAGAGTGTGCGGAAGTCACTCGTCCGCGCCCGGTGCGTACGCCGGTTGTCGTCGAACGTGCCCATCCGCTGCCGCTCCTGCCGCAGCAGGTCGAGGTCCACGTCGGCCACCGCGTACTCGTCGCCCAGCGGGAACCGCTCGGTCTCGGCCAGCAGCACACCGTTCTCGTAGACCATGGCCTGCCCGTCCCAGGACAGATCGGTCGTCGACTCGCCCAGGCCGGCCGCCGCGTAGACGTACGCGGCGAGGCAGCGGGCGGACGCCGAGCGGCACAGCAGCTTGCGGTCCTCGGCCCGCCCGACGGTGATCGGGCTGCCGGAGAGGTTGACGAGCAGGCTCGCACCGGCGAGGGCCGCCTCCGCGCTGGGCGGCACCGGCACCCACATGTCCTCGCAGATCTCCGCGTGCAGCACCAGCCCGGGAACGTCGTCCGCCGCGAACAGCAGATCCACACCGAACGGCACTGCCTCGCCGCCGACCCGGATCGAACCGCCGCGCTCGTCGGCGCCGTCCGCGATCTGCCGACGCTCGTAGAACTCCCGGTAGTTCGGCGGATACGACTTGGGCACGACACCGAGGATCCGGCCGCGGTGCACGATCACCGCGCAGTTGTAGACCCGGTGGCGGTGGCGCAGCGGGGCTCCGACGACCAGCACCGGCAGCAGGTCCGCCGACCCGGCCACCACCTCCGACAGCGCCTCCTCGACCTGGTCGAGCACCGCGTCCTGCAGCAGCAGGTCCTCGATGGAGTAGCCGCACAGCACCATCTCCGGGAAGACGGCGACGGCGACCCCCTCCTCGGCGCACCGGCGGGCGTGACGCAGGACCGATTCGGCGTTGGCGTGCGGGTCCGCGATGACGGTGTGACCCGTACATGCGGCGACGCGTGCGAAGCCGTGCTGATAGATCGACCAGAAGTTCAAGGCAGGCACGCGCACAGTGTAATCGTCAGAGCGACGCGATGGGTGGTGCGGGGGCGTGGGCCACGCCACGCATGGCGAAGGGGCGCGGGGTGAACACACCCCGCGCCCCCTCAGATTGCCGTTGCCGGCGGTGCCTCAGTGCTTGACGTACGACTCGACGTAGCCGTTCGCGGGCGTGCCCACGCCGGTGACGTCGTCGTAGCCCTTCACGGCCTTCAGCGAGCTGTCCTTGCCCAGGCTGCGGACCGAGGTGGCCAGACCGCCGGAGGCGTCATAGCCGTTCACGAAGTCGACGCGGGCGACCGCCAGGCCGGAGCCCGTCGGGTTGTCCGTGACGTCGTGGTAGACCTTCGACCCGAACTTGGAGTAGATCGACGGGTTGGCGAAACCGATCGCCTTGCCGCCGCGCGCCTCCTGGGCCAGGGCCTGCACGGCCGCGATCACCGGAGCGGCGAGCGAGGTGCCGCCGATGCGGTACTCGCTGTACTGCTCCGACCCGTCCGGGAAGGTCTGCGTCTGGCCGACCTTGAAACCGGTGTTGGGGTCGGCGATCGCCGAGATGTCCGGCACGACACGGTTGCCCGCGGCGTTGTTGGCCTTGGCGAGCGCGTCCGGGACGACACCCTTCTGGTAGAAGGGCTCGGCGACCGTCTTGCTGGTGCCGCCGCCCGCACCCGAGGTGAACGCGCCCGGGAACCCGGTCCAGCTCTTGCCGTCCGCGGACAGCAGGGCCTTCTGGGTGCCCCAGCCGGTCTCCCACAGGTACTTGTCGCCCTTGCCGACGGCGAGGGAGGTACCGCCGACCGCCGTCACCCACGCCGAGTTGGCCGGGGTGTCGACCTGCTTCGTACCGGTGTTGGCGACCTCGTCGCCGTTGTCACCGGAGGAGAAGTAGAAGCCGATGCCCTCGACCGCGCCGAACTGGAAGACCTGGTCGTAGGCGGCCGCGAGGTCCGGCGTCTGGTTGGCCTCGATGTCGCCCCAGGAGTTGGAGACGATGTCGGCCAGGTGGTTGTCGACGATCTTGCTGAGCGAGTCCAGCAGGTCGTCGTCCATGCAGGACGCGGCGCCCACGTACGTGACGTCCGCGTTCGGCGCGACCGCGTGCACGGCCTCGACGTCGAGGGTCTCCTCGCCGTACCAGCCGGAGGCGTCGCACTCGTCGGCACCGGTGTACTTGTAGTTCTTGGGCAGCACCTGGTGCAGCTGCCCGGTCTTCCACGCGGCGTCGCCGTGCTTGGACGCGTAGGTCTGCGCGTCGAAGGCAATGGTCGGCGAGGCGAACGCGTCCGTGATGGCGACGCGCACACCCTTGCCCGTGTAGCTGCCGGCGCCGTAGGCGGCCCGCAGCTGCTTGCCGGTGTAACCCTGCACGGCGTACGGGATCTTCGAGCCGTACGCGTCGGGCAGCGTGCTCGCGATGTTCGAGCCGTAGTACGAGGAGAACGGCCCGGAGTTCTTGAACACGGTGGCCGGACCCGGCAGCTGGTCGCTGTGGGTGGCCTTGTGCGGCGCGTTGTCCAGGCCGGTGACGGTCAGGACGGCGCCGTTCAGGCTCTCGGGTGCCGAGGCCGTCTTCGACGGCGCGCGGTAGGTCTTCGAGCCCTTGGTGTAGTTGTGCAGCTGGGTGCCGAACGCCTTCTCGGCGGCGGCCACGTCACCGGTGACGGAGACGTAGTGCTGCGTGACGCCGGTGACCTTCAGGCCCGCGGACGTCAGCCACGACTTGACCGCGGCCACCTGGGCCTTGGTCGCGCCGAAGCGCGCCGCGGCCTTCTTGGCGCTCAGGTACTTGCCGTACGAGGCAGAGCTCGGGTCGGACACGGCCTTCGCGTAGGCGGCGAGGCCGTCGGCGTCCTTGCCGGCGAGGTAGACCCGGGCGGAGACGTTGGCGCTGTTCGAGGTCGCGCCCTTGTCCGCCTTGGCCGTCGCCCACGCGGGCTTGGTGCCCGCGAGCGCGTCCCGGCCCGGGTTGTCCGCGGCGTGCGCCGCGGGTATGCCGAGCGCCAGCGCACCGGCGACCATGGGCAGTGTTGCTGCCATGCTCACGGCGCGCAGTTTGGCGCGGTTGGATCTCATGGAACCCCCTGCGATGCGGTTCTTCGCATGTGTGGTCGGTCGTCGCTGTGATCCGCGTAGACATCCCGCTCCGCGGCGGAGGCGCGGGCATTGGATCAAGCGATGGGGGCCACTCTTTCGATGAACCGTTCATGCCAGGGGAAATCGGAAGCCAAGAGAAGCCCAAGGAACCGTCAGGAGGGGTGATTTGAGGCTTTCGTTCTTACGGCGGTGTTACGGGAGCTGCTAGGAACGCGCTTTCGCGCCACGCTCCTTGAGCATGTCCGCCATCAGTTTGATCTCCGAGGTCTGCGCGTCGACCATGCCCTGCGCGAGACTTTTCTCCACGCCGACCTGGCATTTGGCGACACAGCCCTCGGCCATGTGGATGCCGCCCTTGTGATGGTCCGTCATGAGCTGGAGGTAGAAGATTTCGGCCTGCCTGCCGCTGAGCGTGCCGAGTTTCGTCATCTCGGTGTTGGTCGCCATGCCGGGCATCAGCGCGCCGTCCTTGCCGGAGGCCATGTCGCCCATGCCCATCCAGGTCATCGGCGGGTCCGCGGACACCTTCGGCAGTTCCCACAGGTCCAGCCAGCCCAGCAGCATGCCGCGCTGGTTGGCCTGCGTCTGTGCGATGTCGTATGCAAGCCGCCGCACGTCGGCGTTCTTCGTGCGGTCGCGCACGATGTACGACATCTCGACGGCCTGCTGGTGGTGCACGGCCATGTCCCGCGCGAAGCCGGCGTCCGCGGAGTCGGCGGACGGCGTCTTCGCGCCGGAGCCCCCGTCCTCCGCGACCGCGTAGGTGATCGCGCCCGCCGCCACGAGCACCGCGGCGGCAGTCCCGGCGATCCAGCCGATGTGCTTCTTCACGTCACATCGTCCCGCCGGTGCACGAGGCGCCCGGCTCGGGAGTCTGCTTGCCCTGGACGTACGTCGCGAGGAACTTGGCGACCTTCGGGTCACTGGCGCTCTGCACGCCCAACTGGTGCCCCCATGCCGACAGTTCGATCGGCGAGGTCTGGCTCTCGTACGGGCTCATCAGCGTGTACGGCGTCTGCTTCACCTTCGCCGCCAGCGTGCTCACGTCGGACTTGCCGGCCTTGCTGGTGTACGTCACCCAGACCGCACCGTGCTCGAGGGAGTGCACGGCGTTCTCGTCCTTGAGTGCCTTCGTGTAGACGGTGCCGTTGCAGGTGGCCCACACCTGGTTGTGGTTGCCGCCGACCGGCGGGTGCATGGGGTAGTTGACGGTGCCCTCGACGTGGTTGCGGTCCAGCTTGCCCGTCCAGGTCCGCACGCCGTCCTTGCCGGTGGTGAAGTGGCCGGAGTCCCCGGAGGAGCCCTTGGCGCCGCTCGCCGTGTCGTCCTTCTTGTCGTCCTGCGACTTCACGACGAAGACGCCGCCCACGACCAGACCGGCGACGACAACCACGCTCGCGGCGATCGTCACGATCCGGTTGCGCCGCTCCCGGGCCTGCTCGGCGCGCCGCATCTCTTCTATTCGCGCCTTGCGTGCCGTGCTGCTGCTCTTCGACTTGGCGGAACCCATGGAGTGTCCTTCTGGGGAATGGGGGGGGTGAGTGGTGCGGGTGGGTCGGGCCCGCTGATCGTAATGGGGGACGTATGCGCTTTCGAAGGGCGGGCTCGGCCAATCCATAATTTGAAGCACAGATGCGCATTATCTAGGCTGCCGGTATGCGGCTGCTGCGCTCCACCGACCTGGCCCTGAGGGTCCTCATGCGGCTCGCCGTGGCCGAGGGGACCAGCCCGACGACCCGCGAGGTCGCGGCGGACATGGACGTGCCCTACACCCACGCGGCGAAGGTCGTCGCCGAACTCCAGCACCTGGGCCTTCTCGATGCCCGCCGCGGCCGCGGCGGCGGCCTCTCACTCACCGACAAGGGGCGTACGGCATCCGTCGGCGCCGTCGTGCGCACCTTCGAGGGCGACGGCGACGTGGTCGACTGCGAGGGCGAGGGCACCACCCCCTGCCCCCTGAACTCCGCGTGCCGCCTGCGCGGCGCCCTGCGCCGGGCCCAGGAGGCGTTCTTCGCCTCACTGGACCCGTTGACGGTGGGCGACATGGTCGCCGACCCCACCGGCCCGCTGCTCCTGCAGATCGGCCGGTCGGCTTCCTAGCCCTGCTGGGCCAGCCAGAGGTCCGGCCCGAACACCTCGTAGTGCATGTCGGCCGGGGCCACACCCTGCTCGATCAGCTGGGTCCGCGCCGCGCGCATGAAGGGGAGCGGACCGCACAGGTACGCGCGCGTGCCGGACGCGACGGGTACGCGCGCGAGGTCGACGAGGCCCGCGTGGGCACCGGCCGGGACGTCCCGCTCGTACCAGAGGTGCACGCCGGCATCCGCGAGCTTGCCCGCGTACGCCTCCTGGTCGGTGCGCAGGGCGTGGTCGACGGGGGAGCGGTCGGCGTGCACGACGGTGACCGGGGCGCGGTGACCGGCGTCCGCGAGGTGCGCCAGCATGGCGACCATCGGGGTCACGCCGATGCCGCCGGAGGCGAGCAGGAGAGGGGTGTCGTCGTCGGCGTCCAGGACGAGATCGCCGTACGGGGCGGACAGCTCGAGGACGCTGCCCTCGCGCACGCGCGCGTGGAGGTGAGCGGAGACCTCGCCGTCGGGCGACGCGGCGTCCCCGGCAACCCGCTTCACGCTGATCTGCCGTACGTCCGTGTCGGGCGCCCCGGAGAGGCTGTACTGCCGTATCTGCCGCGCGCCGTCCGGCAGTTCGACCCGTACGGAGACGTACTGTCCCGCGCGGAAGTCGGCCACCGGCCCGCCGTCGACCGGGCGCAGTCGGAAGGTCGTCACGTCCGCGGTCTCGGTGACCCGCTCGACGACTTCCCAGCGCCGCCAGCCGGGCTCGCCCGCCTCCTCGTACAGCCGCTTCTCGATGGCCACCAGGGCGTTCGCCATCAGCCAGTAGACCTCGTCCCAGGCGGCCGCGACCTCGGGCGTGACGGCCTCGCCGAGGACGTCGGCGATGGCGGCGAAGAGGTGCTCGTGGACGAGCGCGTACTGCTCGGGCGTGACGCCCAGGGAGGCGTGCTTGTGGGCGATGCGGGTCAGCATCGCGTCCGGCCGCCGCTCCGGGTGCTCCAGCAGATGCGTGGCGAACGCGGCGATCGAACCCGCCAGGGCCCGGCGCTGGGTGCCGGCGGCCTGGTTGCCGCGGTTGAAGAGGTCGCGCAGCAGCTCGGGGCGGGCGGCGAACAGTCCGGCGTAGAAGCGCTCGGTGATCTCGCCGAGGGCGGCCCCGACGGCGGGGAGGGTGGCGCGGACAGTGGCGGCGGACGGCTCGGACAGCATCGGGGCTCCTCGTGGCTCGGCTGATCGGCACGCTATTTAAACTTGCATCTGAGATGCAAATTAAAGTGGAGTGGTGTCGCTCACGGTCCTGCGGGGCCGGACGGCACGGTCTTGCGGGGCCGGGCATTACGGATGTCGGTCCGAGCAGGCAATATGGGCGGCAGAGCCGTACACCCGGCGTACATGAGGCGTTCGGCCCGAGGTCGCCACTGCGATCAAGGTGCGCAACGCGCATGAAATGCTGTTGTGGTGTGATGCTCAGGTGCCCGACCGCCTCCTGCGGGACATGGAGACAGGCGGCCTGACCAGCAAGGATGGGGAAGCTAGATGGACAAGCAGCAGGAGTTCGTGCTCCGGACCCTGGAGGAGCGCGACATCCGGTTCGTACGCCTGTGGTTCACGGACGTGCTGGGCTTCCTCAAGTCCGTCGCCGTGGCCCCGGCCGAGCTGGAACAGGCCTTCGACGAGGGCATCGGCTTCGACGGCTCCGCGATCGAGGGCTTCGCCCGCGTATACGAGTCCGACATGATCGCCAAGCCGGACCCGTCGACGTTCCAGATCCTGCCCTGGCGCGCGGAGGCCCCCGGCACGGCGCGGATGTTCTGCGACATCCTCATGCCGGACGGCTCCCCGTCCTTCGCCGACCCGCGCTACGTCCTCAAGCGCGCCCTGACCCGCGGCTCCGACCTGGGCTTCACGTTCTACACGCACCCCGAGATCGAGTTCTTCCTGCTGAAGGACCGCCCGCTCGACGGCACGCGCCCGACCCCGGCCGACAACTCCGGCTACTTCGACCACACCCCGCAGAACATCGGCATGGACTTCCGCCGCCAGGCGATCACCATGCTGGAGTCGATGGGCATCTCGGTCGAGTTCTCCCACCACGAGGGCGCCCCCGGCCAGCAGGAGATCGACCTCCGCTACGCCGACGCGCTGTCCACGGCGGACAACATCATGACGTTCCGCCTGGTCATGAAGCAGGTGGCGCTGGAGCAGGGCGTGCAGGCGACGTTCATGCCGAAGCCGTTCTCGGAGCACCCGGGCAGCGGCATGCACACGCACCTCTCCCTCTTCGAGGGCGACCGCAACGCCTTCTACGAGTCCGGCTCGGAGTACCAGCTCTCCAAGGTCGGCCGCTCCTTCATCGCGGGCCTGCTCAGGCACGCGGCGGAGATCGCGGCGGTCACCAACCAGTGGGTGAACTCCTACAAGCGCATCTGGGGCGGCTCGGAGCGCACGGCCGGCGCCGGCGGCGAGGCCCCCTCCTACATCTGCTGGGGCCACAACAACCGCTCGGCCCTGGTCCGCGTCCCGATGTACAAGCCCGGCAAGACCGGCTCCGCGCGGGTCGAGGTCCGCTCCCTCGACTCCGGCGCCAACCCGTACCTGGCCTACGCCGTCCTCCTCGCCGCCGGCCTCAAGGGCATCGAGGAGGGCTACGAGCTCCCGCCGGGCGCCGAGGACGACGTCTGGGCCCTCTCGGACGCCGAGCGCCGCGCGATGGGCATCGAACCGCTCCCGCAGAACCTCGGCGAGGCCCTGACCCTGATGGAACGCAGCGACCTGGTCGCCGAGACCCTGGGCGAGCACGTCTTCGACTTCTTCCTCCGCAACAAGCGGCAGGAGTGGGAGGAGTACCGCTCGGAGGTCACGGCGTTCGAGCTGCGGAAGAATCTGCCGGTGCTGTAGGCGACGTTCTCAGATACCCCCGATGCCTCCGATTCCCCGCTTCCGGCGGGGAATCGGAGGCAGACGGAGGTCGCCGAGATCGATGTCATTGGAGTCGCGGGGCGGGGCCAGGTCGGGGAGGACGGATTCGAATGCCGGTTCGTCCGGGTCGACGGTTCGGTGCGGGGGCAAGTCGACGAGCACCGGTGCAGTAGTCGATGCGTCTGGCGACAGGTCCCAGGGTTCGAGGTCGGGCTGCGCGCGGTCGAGTTCGGCGAGCAGGGCGTCGGCCCGCTCCACGGCGTGGTTCAGGGCCGCGGCCAACGACTTCGCGCGCCCCGCGGCCACTGCCTGGCCCAGCATCTTGGTCAGTTCGTTCGTCCAACCGATGAGCGGCGGTGAGATGTACGCGGCCATCAGGGCGGTGGCCACCTTGGCCGTCGCGCTCGAGCTCTCCGGCACCGACTCGCGGATCGCCGTGGCCACATAGGCGTCCGGGTCGGCGTGCATCAGCGACACGTACCCGGCGACCGTGAAGAGGGAGTCGAAGACGTCGTCGGCCTCGCGCATGCTCGTCCGGTTCGCTGCCTCGCTGAGCACGCCGCGCAGTGCCGCCTCCACTTCCTTCCCACAGCTCACCAAGCGTTTCTCGGCGTCGGGCGGCAACGCGACCACGTCCGCCCGGGGACGGGACTTGAAGGACGGATACGGTTGGCCGCCCAATGCCGCCAGGATGCCGCACAGCGAGTGGTGCAGATGGGCGGCCTGGTCGACATTCGGGTCCTGTGGTGCGCGCAGGGCCGACGACAGTTCGGAGAGCCAGCGCTCGAGTTCGGCTTCCGCCACCTGACCGGATACGCCTTCTGTCATGCTGTGCCCTCCCTGTCGCGTTCCGCCCGAATGCCGGGTACGACGAAGCTATCGCCGTACGCAACGCCCGGTAAGCGCGACTATCGGCCGACGTAAGCCGGCGACACCGCCGCCGTACTGATCCGCCGCGCCATCCCCGTACCGTCCGCCGCAACCCTGTACAGATCCGCCCCGTAGTCCCCCGGCAGGGCGTAGACCAAGGTGTCGTCGTCGCGCCAGACCGCCTGGTCGTCGACGCTTCGGGGCTCGGCGAGCGGGGTCTCGCGCATCGTTCGCAGGTCGAGGACGTACAGGTGCCACGGGGCGTCCTTCGGCAGGCCCTGGACACGCTTCTTGTAGGCGATGCGGGTGCCGTCGGGGGAGAGGGACGGGCACTCCACGTTCGGGTGGAGCGTGGTGACGGTGTGCGCGCGCAGGTCGCCGCGGACCAGGTACGTCTTCCCCCTCGTCGCCAGCGTCGCGTAGAACGTGCGGTCGTCCGGCGCGAAGGTCACGCCCCAGAAGTTCACGTCCGCCGCGCGGTAGTCGTGACCGTCCTTCACTATCCGGAACGCCTCCAAGGAGGGGATCAGCTTGCCCGTCCGTACGTCCACGATCGCCGCCCGGGTCGAGAAGTTCGTGCCCGCGTAGGAGTCGCCCCCGACGAACGCCGTCCAGGCGGCGAAGTGGCCGGTGGGCGAGACGCGGGCGCGAGAGGGGATGCCGGGGACGTCGTAGCGGGCCCTCACGTGAAGGTGTGCGTCGAGTACGGCCGCGCGGTACGTGTCCGAGACCGCGCCGTGCACCGCCTGCAGACACACCCCCGTACCCGAAGCGGCGTAGAAACGCAGGCACTTGAGGCCCGACGCGGTTCGCGGGCCCGCCGGGTCCGACGCCGGGACGGTCGTCAGTTCGTCGCGGTGCGGGCCCCAGGCCATGTTGCGGAAGACCATGCGGCCGGGGGTCGTGAGGGTGACCGTGCCGGATGTGACCCTCGGGCCGCCCGGCTGGGTCTGGTCCCTGCGTTCCGCGCGCGCCGACGCGTGCAGGACCGACGCCACGGCGACCGCCGCGAGGGCGGTCACGGCCGCCAGGAGGATCAGGATGCGGTTGCGTACGGTCATGCGGCGGCCTCCGCGTTCGCCGAAGCGGCGGGGCGCAGGAAGGCCAGGGACACGGCCGCGCACAGCGCCAGCGCCGCCGTCGACGCCAGCAGCGCCGTACGGTCGCCCCACAGGGTCCATGCCGCGCCGAACAGGAGCGAGCAGGCGAAACGGCTCAGGGCCTGCCCGGTCTGTACGACGGCCAGTCCCGACGAGCGCAGCTCCTCCGGCACGCACTCCGAGGCCGCCGCCATCAGCACCCCGTCCGTGGCCGCGTAGAAGCCGCCGTGCAGGGCGAGGACCGCGTACGGCAGCGCCGCCCCGTGCCAGGAGGTGAGGAGGAGGACGTACGCCAGCAGCAGCGAGCCGTGGCCCGCCAGGAAGACCCGCCACCGGCCCACGCGGTCCGCGAGCCGCCCCAGCGGCACCGCCAGCAGCAGGAACGCCGCCGCCGTGCCCAGCGGGAGCAGCGCGAACCAGCGGTCGGGGACGCCGAGGCGGCGCTGGAGGAGGAGGTAGACGAAGGAGTCGCTGACCGTCGCGAGACCGAGGAGGAGGGCGCAGGTCGTGATGCGGCGCAGGTCCCGGCGGCGGAGCAACGCCGGCGCGGCTCGCAGGGTGGGGCGTACGGCCTGCTCGATGGCCGGTGCCGAGGACGAACCCGGTACGAACAGCACCAGGACCAGCACCCCGAGCACCGCCACGCAGAAACTCACCGTGAACACCGCGTCGTAGCCGTCCACCGTCGCCCGCAGGATCCAGAACGCCACCAGCGGGCCGAGCAGCGCGCCCGCCGTGTCCATCGCGCGGTGCACACCGAAGGCCCGGCCGCGCGTCTGAGGTGTGGACGACAGCGAGATCAGTGCGTCGCGCGGGGCCGTGCGCAGGCCCTTGCCGGTGCGGTCGGCGGCCAGGACCAGACCGATGGGGGTGAGCGAATGGGCCAGCAGCAACAGGGGCTTGCAGAGCGCCGAGATGCCGTAGCCCAGTCCCGCCACCCACTTGTGGCGGCCGCCGCCGCGGTCGGCGAGGTGGCCGCCGGCCAGGCGCACGAGCGCCGAGAAGCCGTTGTAGACGCCGTCCAGCAGCCCGAAGCCCAGCGGGGACAGGCCGAGGCCCGCCACCAGGTACAGGGGGAGCACCGCGGTCACCATCTCGGACGACACGTCGGTGATCAGGCTGACCGTGCCGAGCGCGAGGACCGTGGGGGCGACCGCGGTGCGGTACCGCCCGGCGGCACCCCGCCGGGCGGTGCCTTCCGCGGACGCCGGCGCATCCGGTGTGCTCGCGCGGCTGTCCGCTACGTACATGTCAGGAGGCCCAGATCCCCGTGATGTCGTCGGCGGAGGCCGCGTTGCCCGCGTGGGACGTCAGGCCCTGCGAGTCCTCCAGGGTGCGCAGCAGGTCGTAGTGGTTGTACGTGGTCGAGCTGGTCGCCCCGGCCGTCACCGGCTGGCCGTACAGGACCGTCGGGATGCGGTTGCCGGAGAGGCGGTTGTCCTCGTCGAAGGTGACGACGAGGAGGCTGTTGTGGGTCTTTGCCCAGGTGGCGTACGCGCCGAGGTTGTTCTTCAGCCAGGTGTCACCGGTCGACACCGAGCAGTCGTGCATGTCGCTGCACAGGTTGGGGACGACGAAGGACACGTCCGGGAGGGTGGAGTAGTCGGTCGGGAACTGCGCGAAGGTCTTGGCGGTCGACGTCGGTACGTTGCTGAAGCCGAACCACGGGTTGTGCTTGCGCGCGTAGTTGCCGCTGCTGCACGTCGTGGAGCCCTGGCTGGGCAGGGTCTCGTTGTAGCTGGCCCAGGTGCGGCCCGCGGCGATCAGTTCCGAGGCGAGGTTGGCGGCCGAGGAGAAGCCCGGGGTGTAGCAGCTGTCGTCCGTGATGCCCTGGGTGGAGCCGGAGAACAGCGCGAAGTAGTTGGGCTGGCTCGGGTGGGTCTCGGCGTACGACTGGCTGAGGCCGGCGCCGCCGGTCTTCAGCGAGTTGATGTAGGGGGCGCCGGAGGAGCCGATGACCTGGCTGTAGGCGTGGTTCTCGAAGACCACGACGACGACGTGGTCCGGGGTCGGCACGCCGGCCGCGGCGGACGAGGAGCCGCCGAGACCGGTCCACAGACCGACGGCCGCCGCCGTGAAGGCGAGCGCGGATGCGATCGCGGCGCGGCCGCGGCGATACGTCGAACTGGCAGGGCTGCCGGACACTTCAACCTCCGGTGTGGGGGAGAGACGGGGGCGGCGGTGCGGACAGAGCATGCACACGTCAAGATGCCCCCGCCTCACCTCATCCAACCGGCCGGATGAAGAGCGGATGAACTACTGCCGGATCAACCGCTGCCGGATGAACTACCCCTGCTGTGCGGCCAGTTCGGTCAGCAGCTGGTGCAGGGGCTGGGTGGCCCGCTTGCGGTACTCCTGGATCGCCCAGCCGTTGCCGTCCGGGTCCTTGAAGTACATGAACGTGGCCCCGTCCTGCGGTGCGAACTGCTGCGGCTCGCTGATGTCGAGGCCGCGGGCGGTCAGCTCGTCGTACGCCGCCTTGGCGTCCGTCACGCACAGCTGCATGCCGTGGTACGAGCCCGGCTGCGGGGTGCCCGTCGGTACCTGGAGCCCGTCGACGAGGGCGATCGAACAGCCCGACCCGGGCGGGGTCAGCTGCACGATCCGCACCCCCTCCATCACCTCGCCGTCCAGGTCCACGTGGAAGCCGACCTTGTCCCGGTAGAACTCCTTGGCCCGGTCCACGTCGGAGACCGGCAGCAGGATCACTTCGAGGGTCATGTCCATGGAACGACTCCTTCGTCGTACGTCGGTCATGCGTCGTCGTGCGTCGTCGTGCGTCAGTCGTACGTCGGTCGTGCGTCAGGTGAATCGCCATCGGGTCTGGCTGAACGGCTCCCCCTTACCGAAGCCGAAAACGGTGCGTGGCGCCACCGAGAAAACGAACGCGGCCCCGGAGCCGTGCTGGAAGGCCCCGTCCCGCACCTCGAAGTGCCAGAAGCTGCCGTACTTCGCCTCCCATGCGGCGGCCAGCTCGCGCAGCCTGTCCTCGTCGGTCACGCGCACCGCCTCGCCCTCCACGACCAGGTCGTAGCCCTTGTCCCAGGTGTTGCTGCCGGTCGTCAGCGCGACCTGCGCGTTGGCCGCGAGGTTCTTCGCCTTGCGCTCCTCGGGCCCCGTGCAGAAATGCAGCGCGCCGGCCGACCAGACCGCCGGCAGCGGGGTCACATGGGGCCGCCCGTCGGGCCGCACCGTCGAGATCCAGAACAGCTCTGCCTCCGCGAGCCGTGCCTCGGCCTCGGACCAGTCGGTCGCGGTGGCCCGGGCGTCGCTGTAGCGGGGGTCCAGACGGGTCTGCGGGATGGTGTCCACCATGGGCCGTCCTCCTCACCGTATGAAGACGTACGAATGTGAAGTCGTACGAAGACGAATGAAGCCGTATGAAGAAGGGACCCCGGCGGCCGCGCGAACTCATCGGTCGGCCGGTCAGATCGCCTCCGCGTCCGGGAACACCCGGGCCACCGCGGCCGTACGGCTGGAGACGCCCAGGCGCTCGAAGGCGTTCTCCAGGTGCTTGCGGACGGTGCTGGGGGCGACGACGAGCTGTTCGGCGATCTCCGGAGTGCTCAGGCCGCGGGCCACGCAGCGCAGGACGTCGAGTTCGCGGTGGGTGAGGCGGACCGGGGGCCGGCGCCGTCGGGCGCCCTCCCGGTAGATCTCGTACAGGTGGGGCGCCATGAGGCGCAGCGTGGTCATCTCGTGGTCGGTGAACGGTTTCGTGTCCGCGCGGAAGAGCTGGAAGACGCGGGTGCGGCCCGGGGCGGTGGGCAGGGCGACGCCGGCGATGGTGGGGAACGGGCGCAGGAACTCGGTGTAGATCGGCAGACCGCGCAGCTCGCGCACGGACAGGAAGTCCGCCATCTGCGTGGTCTCGGGACTGTCGTGCGGCCGCGAGACCTGCTCGCACTGCAGGTGCTGGTGGCGCCAGCGCCAGTACGCCTCCATCGGGGCCTCGTCCTCGTCGCACGGCGTCTCGCGCTCGTTGAAGCCGATCCTGGCCGGGATGTCCAGCTCCGAGAAGCTCACGCAGGCACAGGGCACGAGCCGCTGCAGGCCGTACAGCAGGGACATCGGCGGCACGTCCTCGGAGGGGTCGTGGCGGGCCTCGTCCAGGACCTCCGCCATGCGCCGCAGATGAGCCTCGGCCGTCGTGAAGGGTGGGGTCATCTCGACCTCCCGGTACGCCGATTCGGGCCCTCTCACGACGCTACGCCGCGGCCGCCGGCGGGGTCCGGGATTCGCCAAATGCCGAATGGGCGGGGGCGGCCCGGGGCGTGCACTGTCGACGGGGACGGGTAGTGGCGGGTCGCTTCGGCGACCGATCAGGTGGGTACGGGCCGACCTGGACGGTGCCCCGCTGCAGTGGCTGCGCCGCGACACGATCCGCGTCGACGCCACGAACACGGCCGCCGGCGATGGCACCCACCTGACGCTGTCCGGACCGTACGGGGGCCGGTCCGGCCAGCCCGTTCGACCACCGGGCACGCGCGCGTGCCCCCGTTCCGACGACGCCGCCATGACGGCCCGCCGCGCGACCCTCCCGTCCATCGAGCCGGGTTCGACGGTCCCGAAAACCCTCGCCCGACTGAGCGCCCTGTGCCTCGCCATCCAGTACACCTCCCGCCCCGACAGCGGCCGCCCCGGCACGGTCCACCAGGTCCTGATCCCCCTCGCCACCCACCCGACCGCAACGGCCGCACTACCGCCGCCGGCCGATACGTCCTCAGTCCCTGGCCCCGGCGAACGGGCCCTGCTGGACCCGTCCCGCCCGGCCACGGTGGTCGTCGCCCGTTGAGACGGCCGAGCGCGGCGCTGTCCCACTGGCACGGCGCGTCGTCCCGGTGCTCGCCGTGCCCAAGGCGTCAGTGCCCACCGGGCTCCCGGGCCGGTTGGCCGCCGAGCGCGCCTGCGGTGGCGGTGGCTGCCGAAGCACCCACCGTCTTGGTGCTTGCCGCCCTCCAGGCGTCATTGCCCCCGCCCAACCACCCCGGCCGGTCGCCTGCTGAATCCGCGCACAGTGGCGGGCGCCCGCCAAACCACCCCCGAGGGTGGACTGCTGAATTCGCCCATGGTGGCGGTGGCCGCCCAGGCATCCACCGTCGCGGCGCTCGCCGCCGCAACGCGTGATCGCCCACCGAACCACCCGCTTCACATCCCCACCGCAACCCCCACGCCGTCCACGCCCTGCACCGCCCACGATCGCCCGTTCCCCGCCCCCTGCACCGCCCGCCCACCGCAACCTGCACATCGCCCGCCCACTGCCCCGCCGCCCGTCCACCGAACCCCGCGCCGTCCGCCATGGCACCCCCACCCCGCCCAGCCCCCGAAACCCGCGCCCCGCCCCAGCGCTTCTGTCAGTGTCTGCGGTTAGGCTCGTGGCCAGTACGACCTTGATCCGACGGGAGGCCGGGATGACGGCGCCGGGGCGCAGGAGCAGTACCTTCACGCGGCTGCTGCGGCACGGCTTCATCGATCCGTCGGCCGCCGAGCGGCTGCTGGACAGTGCCGAGCTCATGCCGGTGCGCAACGACCCGGTGCTGCTCGACGCGCTGGGCGCGACCGCCGACCCGGACCTCGCGCTGCACGGTCTGGTGCGGCTGCTCGAGGCCCAGCCCGGGCCCACTGCCCGACGCGAGCTGCTCGACACATTGATAGCGGCCAAGCCGCTGCGCGATCGGCTGCTCGGTGTCCTCGGCGCCTCCGCCGCGCTCGCCGACCACCTCTCCCGGCATCCCCGGGACTGGGAGGCGCTGGTCACGTACGAGCCGCGGGATCTGCATCCGGGGGTGGAGGAGTTCGAGCGGGGGCTGGCCGAGGCCACCGATCCCGTCTCGCTCCGCGTCGCCTATCGCCGCTGCCTGCTGTCCATCGCCGCCCGTGACGTGTGCGGCACCACCGACGTCGCCGAGACCGCCGCCGAGCTCGCCGACCTCGCCACCGCCACCCTGCGCGCCGCACTCGCCATCGCCCGCACCGCCGCCCCCGACGACGCCGCGCTGTGCCGGCTCGCGGTCATCGCGATGGGCAAGTGCGGCGGCCATGAGCTCAACTACGTCTCCGACGTCGACGTCATCTTCGTGGGGGAGGCCGTCGACGGAGCCGACGAAGGCAAGGCCCTCAGGTCCGCCACCAGGCTCGCCTCGCACATGATGCGGATCTGCTCGGAGACCACGGTCGAGGGGTCGATCTGGCCCGTCGACGCCAATCTGCGCCCCGAGGGCAGGAACGGCCCGCTGGTGCGCACCCTCTCCAGCCACCTCGCCTACTACCAGCGCTGGGCCAAGACCTGGGAGTTCCAGGCCCTGCTCAAGGCCCGACCGGTGGCCGGCGACATCGAGCTCGGCGAGGAGTACGTCACCGCACTCGAACCCCTCGTCTGGAAGGCCGCCGAGCGCGAGAACTTCGTCGTCGACGTCCAGAAGATGCGCCGCCGGGTCGTCGAGAACATCCCCGCCGCCGAGATCGACCGCCAGCTCAAACTCGGCCCCGGCGGCCTCAGAGACGTTGAATTCGCCGTACAGCTGCTGCAGTTGGTGCACGGCCGGGTGGATGCGTCCCTGCGCAGCGGCACCACGCTCGACGCCCTGCAGGCCCTCGCCCACGGCGGCTACATCGGCCGCGCGGACGCCTCCCAGCTCGACGAGGCCTACCGCTTCCTGCGCTCCATGGAGCACCGCATCCAGCTCTTCCGGCTGAGGCGCACCCATCTCGTACCGGAGGACGAGGCCGACCAGCGCCGCATCGGCCGCTCCCTGGGCCTGCGCGTCGACCCGGTCGCCGAGCTCAACCGCGAGTGGAAGCGGCACGCCGGTGTCGTACGCCGGCTGCACGAGAAGCTCTTCTACCGCCCACTGCTCGACGCGGTCGCCCAACTCGCCCCCGGCGAGGCCCGGTTGAGCCCCGAGGCGGCCCGCGAGCGACTGGTCGCGCTCGGCTACGGCGACCCGGCCGCCGCCCTGCGCCACCTGGAGGCCCTGGCCTCCGGCGTCACCCGCAAGGCCGCCATCCAACGCACCCTGCTGCCCGTCCTGCTCGGCTGGTTCGCCGACTCCGCCGACCCGGACGCCGGACTGCTCAACTTCCGCAAGGTCTCGGACGCGCTGGGCAAGACCCCTTGGTATCTGCGGCTGCTGCGGGACGAGGGCGCCGCCGCCGAGAACCTCGCGCGCGTGCTGTCCGCCGGCCGCCTCGCCCCCGACCTGCTGATGCGCGCCCCGGAGGCGGTGGCCCTGCTCGGCGACGGCGACGGCGGCGGACTCGAACCGCGCGGCCGCGCCCACCTGGAGCAGGAGATCCTGGCCGCCGTCGGCCGCGCCGAGAACGCCCAGCAGGCGGTCACCGCCGCCCGCGGCGTCCGCCGCCGCGAGCTGTTCCGTACGGCCGCCGCCGACATCGTCGGCTCCTACGGCACCGAGACCCAGCCCGCCGAGGCCGACCAGGGCGCGCTGGTGGAGCGCGTCGGTGGCGCGGTCTCCGACCTGACGGCGGCCACCCTCGCGGGCACCCTGCGCGCGGTGGTGCGGGAGGGCTGGGGCGACAGGCTGCCGACCCGGTTCGCGGTCATCGGCATGGGCCGCTTCGGCGGACACGAGCTGGGCTACGGCTCCGACGCGGACGTCCTGTTCGTGCACGAGCCGTGGGAGGGCGTGGACGAGCGCGAGGCCTCCGAGGCGGCCAACAAGGTCGTCTCCGAGATGCGCCGGCTGCTGCAGATCCCCAGCGCGGACCCGCCCCTGCTGATCGACGCCGACCTGCGCCCGGAGGGCAAGTCCGGCCCGCTGGTCCGCACCCTCAACTCCTACGAGGCCTACTACCGCCGCTGGTCCCTGGTCTGGGAGTCACAGGCACTGCTGCGGGCCGAACAGGTCGCCGGCGACGAGGACTTGGGCGGCCGTTTCATCGAGCTGATCGCACCGCTGCGCTACCCGGCGGAGGGGCTCGGCGACGACGCCGTACGAGAGATCCGGCGTCTGAAGGCGCGCATGGAGTCCGAGCGGCTGCCGCGCGGCGCCGACCCCAAGCTGCACACCAAGCTCGGCCCCGGCGGCCTGTCGGACGTCGAATGGACCGTGCAGCTGCTGCAGTTGCAGCACGGCTGGGCCGAACCGGGCCTGCGCACGACCCGCACCCGGGAGGCCCTGGCGGCGGCACGCGCGGCCGAGCTGATCTCGGGCGAGGACGCGGCCATCCTCGACGAGGCATGGGTACTGGCCACACGCGTGCGCAACGCCGTGATGCTGGTGCGCGGCCGGGCCGGCGACACGTTCCCCTCGGGCGGACGCGAACTGGCCGCGGTGGGGCGGTACCTGGGCTACGCGGACGGGCACGTCGGCGACATGCTGGACGCCTATCGCCGTACGACGCGAAGGGCACGGGCCGTGGTGGAGGCGCTGTTCTACGGGGCGTAGGCACCCCGGAGAGCCTCGAGAGCGTCACGCCTGGCGAAGAGATCGCGCATGCTTCAGCAACCCTGCCAACCCCACCTCGAACGCCCGGTCCGCCCGCCCCTCGCCCACCGTCGCCAGCGCCTCCGCCAGGCGCGGTGTCGGGGCCTCCTCCGTCAGTTCCCACATGGTCTCGGGGGCCGCGAGGTCGAGGGCCGAGCCCAGCACCAGGTTCTCCAGCGCGGTGATCAGCGGCATCACATCCCCCGGTGCGAAGCCCGCGTCCAGCAACAGCGTCACCGCCCGCTCGTACTGCTGCAGCACCCCCGGCGCTCGTACGGGTGACGTCATCAGCAGCGGGATCGCCCTCGGGTGGGCGGCGAACGCGGCGCGGTAGGAGCGGGCCCAGGCCTCCAGGGCGGTGTCCCACGGGGTCAGGTCCAGCGTCCCGGGGTCGATCGCGTCGGCGACCCGCTCCCGCAGCAGCTCCACGATCCCGTCCCGGCCGTCCACATGGTGATACACCGAGCCGGTCTGCGCCCCGAGCCGCTTCGCGATCTGCGGCACGCTGAAGTCGCCCTGCTCGTCGACGAGTTGCAGCGCCGTCGCCGTGATGCGCTCACGGTCGAGGAGCGGTGTGCGCGGCCGTCCCATGCGTGTGGTCTCCCCTGAAGATGCGAGATGGGGCTTCCCGGATGCCCAGGAGGAGGCTACATTGCCGAAACCGAAAGCCTTTAGATTTACGGGCCCGGACACCACGACGTGCTCCGACACGACCACGTGTTCCGGGAACGCCGGCCATCCCGCACGCCCGGAATCCTCCCCGTCCGCCGCGCTCGAAGGGCTTCGCCCATGTCCGTCACCACCCCCGATGCCTCCGAGGAGAGCACGCCGCCCGGCACCGCGACCCTCCGCTCCGGCTCCCTCGGCACCGCCGACATCGCCTTCTTCGTGGTGTCCGCCGCCGCCCCGCTCACCGTCATGGCCGGCGTCGCCCCGCTCGCGATCCTGCTCGGCGGCATCGGCGCCCCGGCCGGCTACCTCATCGCCGGCATCACCCTCGCCGTCTTCGCCGTCGGCTTCACCACCATGAGCCGCCATGTGAAAAGCGGCGGCGCGTTCTACGCGTACATCACCCGCGGCCTGGGCCGCCCCGTCGGCATCGGCGCCGCCCTGCTCGCCCTCATCGGCTACAACGGCATGGAGATCGGCGTCTACGGCCTGCTCGCCAGCGCCACCAAGGACACCCTGCACTCCCTCTTCTCCGCCGACGTCCCCTGGCTGCCGATCTCCCTCGTCGGCCTCCTCCTCATCGGCTACGGCGGCTACCGCTCCATCGACTTCGGCGCCAAACTCCTCGGCGTCCTGCTCGCCGCCGAGACCGGCATCCTGGTCCTGCTGGCGGGCGGCGTGCTGGTCAAGGGCGGTGCGCACGGACTGTCGGGCGCCTCCTTCGCGCCGGGCAACGTGTTCGTGTCCGGTACGGCGGTCGTCCTGGCCTTCGCCTTCGCCGCGTTCACCGGCTTCGAGTCGACGGTCATCTACCGCCGCGAGGCCCGCAACCCCGAGCGCACCGTGCCGCGCGCCACCTACGTGGCCATCGGCTTCCTCGGCCTCTTCTACGCCTTCATCGTCTGGATCGTCATCCAGGCCTTCGGCAACCAGGAGGTGATCGCGGCCGCCGCCAAGGACCCCGGCGGTCTCTTCTTCTCCGCCATCACCACCTACGTCGGCGGCTGGGCGGCCGACCTGATGCACATCTTCATCGTCACCAGCGTCATCGCCTCCCTCCTCGCCTTCCACAACGCGATCAACCGGTACGCCCTCGCCCTCGCCGAGGAGGGCGTGCTGCCGAAGGCGCTGGGCCGCATCCACCCGCGCCACCGCTCCCCGTACGTCGCCGGAATCGCCCAGACCGCCCTCGGTGCGGTCGTCGTCCTCGCCTTCTGGGCGGCCGGTGCCGACCCGTACCAACAGCTGCTCCTGTGGGTCAACACCCCCGGAATGATCGGCCTGTTCGCGCTCCAGCTGCTCGCCGCGATCGCCGTTCCCTGCTACTTCAGAAAGGTGAGCCACCAGGAGGGCACCCTGCGCACGGTCGCCGCGCCGATCGCCGCCGCAGTGCTGCTCGCGACGGCGATAGGGCTCGTCATCACCCACATCGACCTGTTCACCGGCGCCTCGACCACCGTCAACACCGTCCTGATCGGCACGGCGCCCGCCGTCTTCGTCGTGGGCCTGGGCCTTGCGTGGTGGCTGCGCCGCGAACGGCCGCAGGTGTACGCCGACTTCGCCGCCGAACCCGCCGAATAACCCCACAGAACAAGGGAGTTCACCCGCTCATGCCCACCCCCGACCTGATCCTCACCGGCGCCGAGGTCCGCACCCTCGACCCCGCCCGGCCGCACGCCACCGCCGTCGCCGTACGCGACGGGGTGATCGCGGCGGTCGGCGACGAGGGCGACGTACGCGCATGGCGGGGGCCGGGCATCGAGGTCGTGGCGCTGGAGGGGGCGCACCTCGTGCCCGGGCTGGTGGACGCGCACAGCCACCCGGTGTGGGGGCTGGACATGGCGACCGGAGTCGATCTGTCGGGGGTGACGGACCTGGCGGGCCTGAAGGCCGCTCTCGCCGCCGCCGCACGCATCGACGGATGGGTCATCGGCCACGGCCTCGACCACAACGCCTTCGAGGGCCGCCCGATCGACCGCGCCCTCGTCGAGGACGTACTCGCCGGAGCACCCGCCTTCCTCCGCCTCTACGACGGCCACTCGGCCCTCGCGACCGGCGCCGCGCTCGCTGCGGCGGGCGTGACGGGACCGCGGTCCTTCGCCCAGCGCTCGCAGGTGGTCTGCGACGGCGAGGGGCGGCCGACCGGGCACCTCGTCGAGCACGCGGCCATGGACCTGCTGGCGGAGGTCATGCCCCGCCCGTCCTACGCGGCCCGCCGCACCCGCCTCGTCGAACTGCTCTCGGCGATGGCGGCGACCGGCCTGACCGGGGCGCACGTCATGGACGCGGGGGATGCGGAGCTGGTCGACTCCGTCGCCCGCGAGACGGTGCTGCCGGTGCGGCTGCGGTTCGCGCCGTGGTGCATGCCGGGCGTGGACGAGGCGGGCCTGAAGGAGCTGATCGCGGCGCAGGGCCGAGGCGGCCGGCACTGGCAGGTCGGCGGGGTCAAGTTCTTCATGGACGGCACCGTGGAGGGCGGCACGGCCTGGCTGGAGCACGCCGACTGCCACGGCCAGGGCACCGAGGCGTTCTGGCCGGATGCCGAGGCATACGGGGCTGCCGTACGGCACCTGCACGCGGCCGGCGTCCGCACCGCCACGCACGCCATCGGGGACGCGGCGGTACGGCACGTGCTGGACGTGGTGGCCGGGCTCGGCCCGAGCGGCCGCGACCGGCACCGCGTCGAGCACATCGAGACCGCCCCGGACGAGCTCCTGCCGCGGTTCGCGGAGCTGGGCGTGGCCGCCTCGATGCAGCCGCCGCACACCGCCTACACCCGGGCCGACGGCACGGACGAGTGGTCCCGCCGCCTCGGCACCGCCCGCGCCGGCCACGCCTGGCGGCTACGGGACCTGCGCGACGCCGGCGCCACGGTCGCCCTGGGCTCGGACTGGCCGATCGCCCACTACGACGTACGGGCCGTGCTCGCGACGGCCCGCGCACCGCGAGGGGCGGCGTCGGCGAGGGCGGGCCTGACGGGCCTGGAGGCCCTGGAGGGCTGCACGACGCACGCGGCACGGGCGGCGGGGGAGGCCGAGGTGGCGGGCCGCATCGCCGTGGGACACCGGGCCGACCTGACGGCTCTCGCGCTGGATCCGGTCAGGGCCCCGGCGGACGAACTGGCGCAGGCGCCGGTGCGGCTGACGGTGACCGGCGGGTGTGTGGTGCACCGCGGGGAGTGAGGGAGGTCAGGCCTTCGTGGGCAGCAGGGGAGCGTCGGCCTTTCTTGCCGGCACCATCTGCGGCAGGGCGTAGGGCAGGCGCCCGTACCAGACCCGGGCCACCGTGAACCCGAACGTCAGGCACACGATGCCGCCCACCGCGTCCAGCCAGAAGTGGTTGGCCGTGGCGACGATGACGATCAGGGTGGCCGCCGGGTACATCAGCCCCAGCACCCGCACCCACGGCACCTTGGCCAGCGCGAAGATCGTCAGGCCGCACCACAGCGACCAGCCGATGTGCATGGACGGCATCGCGGCGTACTGGTTCGACATGTGCTTCAGGTCGCCCGAGGCCATCGAACCCCAGGTCTGGTGGACCATGACCGTGTCGATGAAGCGGCTGCCGTTCATCAGGCGCGGGGGAGCGAGCGGATACAGGTAGTAACCGACCAGGGCCACACCGGTGGTGGCGAACAGGACCAGGCGGGTCGCCGCGTAGCGTCCGGGGTGGCTGCGGAACAGCCAGACCAGCACGCCCAGCGTGATCACGAAGTGCAGCGTCGCGTAGTAGTAGTTCATGCCGACGATGAGCCAAGACACCGAGTTCACCGCGTGGTTGACGGACTCCTCGAAGGCGATGCCCAGTTGGTGCTCGCTCTTCCAGATCCAGTCGGCGTTGCGCAGCGCCTGGCCGCGCTGCTCCGGGACCGCGTTGCGGATGAGTGAGTACGTCCAGTAACTCACCGCGATCAGAAGGATCTCGAACCAGAGACGGGGTCGGCGCGGGGTGCGCAGCCTGCGCAGGAATTCCGGTCGCTTCTCGGCCGCAGTGGAGTCCGGAACGGCCGTCTGCTCACGGTCTTCCAGACTGGTCACGGTCGCGTCACCCATGGGCACAAAGTCTGCCAGAAATGCCTTCCCCGACCGATCATCCCTCGGTCGGGTTCGCCTCGCATTTCCTACAACGCCAAGACGTCACCGTCTACTCCCAGCGCACTGCACAAAACTACGAATTCTCCGCCCTGCGGACGACTTACGGACGCGTCCGGTCCCCAGGCGCCGAAGCCGTCGAACCACGCACCACCAGCTCCGGCATGAACACGAACTCACTGTGCGGCGCAGGCGTTCCGCCGATCTCCTCCAGCAACGTACGCACCGCAGCCTGCCCCATCGCCGGCACCGGCTTGCGGATCGTGGTCAGCGGCGGATCCGTGAAGGCGATCAAGGGGGAGTCGTCGAAGCCCACCACCGAGATCTCCCGCGGGACTTCGAGACCGATCTGCCGGGCCGCCCGTATCGCACCCAGCGCCATCATGTCGCTCGCGCACACCACCGCCGTACAGTCGCGGTCGATCAGCGCGTGGGCGGCGGCCTGGCCGCCCTCCAGGGTGTAGAGGGAGTGCTGGACGAGCTCCGTCTCGATGGTCTCCGCGCTCAGGCCCAGCTGGTCCTGCATCGCGCGCACGAAGCCCTCGATCTTGCGCTGCACCGGCACGAACCGCTTCGGGCCGAGCGCCAGACCGATCCGCTTGTGCCCCAGCGACACCAGGTGCGTCACCGCCAGGGTCATCGCCGCGCGGTCGTCGGGGGAGATGAACGGCGCCTGCACCTTCGGCGAGAAGCCGTCCACCAGCACATACGGCACGCCCTGCGCGCGCAGCCGCTCGTAGCGCTCCATGTCGGCGGTGGTGTCGGCGTGCAGCCCGGAGACGTAGATGATGCCGGCGACCCCGCGGTCGACGAGCATCTCCGTCAGCTCGTCCTCCGTGGAACCGCCCGGGGTCTGGGTGGCCAGCACCGGGGTGTAGCCCTGCCTGGTCAGCGCCTGGCCGATCACCTGGGCCAGGGCCGGGAATATCGGGTTCTCCAACTCCGGGGTTATCAGGCCCACCAGGCCCTCGCTGCGCTGCCGCAGCCGCACCGGACGCTCGTAGCCGAGGACGTCGAGGGCGGCCAGTACGGACTGGCGGGTGGTGGCGGCGACGCCGGGCTTCCCGTTGAGGACGCGGCTGACGGTCGCTTCGCTCACGCCCGCCTGAGCAGCGATGTCGGCAAGCCGTGTGGTCACAGGGGTGGACTGTACCGGCCGACTGTCACTTTGCACACCAATCGGGCGCCGGGTGCGAGCGGTTGCACGGCCCCGTGCGGGTTGCTGCGTCATCACGGTCCCTCGTGTTCTGTCGGCGCCGACGTATACGGCAAGAGCTTGCAGAGTCTTGCACAAGCATCCCTCTGCCCGCTCACCCTCTTCAATACGGGGTTGCGCGGGGGTCGAGGAGAGGTCACGGGCGGGTAACTCTCGGCTCGTCTTGCAATTTTTTGCTGCAAGGACTTTCGCACCCGCTTACATCGCTGTTACGTTCACGTCGCCCGGCGGCCGCAACGGCGCAGTCGGCAAGTCGGCGGGAGCGGCAGACGGGGCCGCACCTGCACCACACGGGCTTTCACCCTCAAGGAGAACTCATGCGGCGTGGCATAGCGGCCACCGCGCTGGTGGCGTCTTTCGCCCTCGCGGCGACGGCCTGCGGCGGAAGCGACAGCGGCGACAAGGCCGACGGTCCGGTCACCATCACCTGGTGGGACACCTCCAACGCCACCAATGAGGCGCCGACGTACAAGGCCCTGGTCAAGCAGTTCGAGGCCGCCAACAAGGACATCAAGGTCAAGTACGTCAACGTCCCCTTCGACCAGGCGCAGAACAAGTTCGACACCGCCGCCGGCTCCAAGGGCGCCCCGGACGTGCTGCGTTCCGAGGTCGGCTGGACCCCCGCCTTCGCCAAGAAGGGCTACTTCCTGCCGCTGGACGGCACCGAGGCCCTCAAGGACCAGAGCAAGTTCCAGTCCAGCCTGATCAAGCAGGCCCAGTACGACGGCAAGACCTACGGCGCCCCGCTGGTCACCGACACCCTCGCCCTCGTCTACAACAAGGCCCTCTTCAAGAAGGCCGGCATCACCGAGGCCCCCAAGACCTGGGACGAGCTGAGGGCCGCCGCCGCCAAGGTCGACTCCAAGGCCAAGGTCTACGGCTACTGGGGCTCCACCCAGGCCTACTACGCGCAGACCTTCCTCTACGGCGAGGGCACCGACACCGTCGACGCCGCCGCCAAGAAGATCACCGTGAACTCGCCCGAGGCCCAGAAGGCCTACGGCACCTGGCTGAGCATGTTCAAGGGACAGGGCCTGCACAAGGCCGACACCACCGCCGACGCCTACGCCCACATCCAGGACGCGTTCGTCAACGGCAAGGTCGCCTCGATCATCCAGGGCCCCTGGGAGATCACGAACTTCTACAAGGGCTCCGCCTTCAAGGACAAGTCCAACCTCGGCATCGCCACCGTCCCGGCCGGCTCCACCGGCAAGGCCGGCGCCCCGACCGGCGGCCACAACCTGTCGGTCTACGCCGGCTCCGACAAGGCCCACCAGACGGCCGCGCTGAAGTTCGTCAACTTCATGACCTCCGCGAAGTCCCAGACGGAGATCGCCCTGAAGAACTCCACGCTGCCGACCCGCGAGGACGCCTACACCGCCGAGGTCAAGGCCGACCCGGGCATCGCCGGCTACCAGGGCGTCCTCTCCGCCGCCCAGCCGCGCCCGGCGCTGCCCGAGTACAGCTCCCTGTGGGGCCCGCTGGACACCGAGCTGCCGAAGATCGCCGGCGGCAAGGAGTCCCTCGACAAGGGCCTGAGCAACGTCGAACTGGCCATCGCCAAGCTCGTGCCTGACTTCAGCAAGTAAGCCCCCAGTGGCCGTCGGAACGCTCTGATCATGGGGGGAGCGTTCCGGCGGCCACCGGCCTGCGCCCAGCCACTTCCCAGTGCCGTAGAACTTCCAGAAGGTGTCGAACATGACAGTCGCCATCGACCGCGCCACCGGCAAACGCCGCGGTGACCGCGCGCCACGGCCCGGGTTGGGCGGGCGCCTCAAGAACAGCTACCAGAAGTACTGGTACGCGTACGCGATGATCGCCCCCGTGATCGTCGTGCTCGGCGTCCTCGTGCTGTACCCCCTGGTGTACGGCCTCTACCTCACCCTCACCGACGCCAACAGCCTCAACACCGCGCGCACGATCGGCGTCAACCACATCGACGCCACCTACAAGTTCATCGGGCTCGACAACTACAAGGACATCCTGTTCGGCCCGACGGCCTACGACCGCTTCTGGTCCCACTTCATCTGGACGATCGTCTGGACGGCACTGTGCGTCGCCCTGCACTACACGATCGGACTCGGCCTCGCCCTGCTGCTCAACCAGAAGCTGCGCGGCCGGACCGCGTACCGGCTGATCCTGATCCTGCCGTGGGCCGTGCCGACCTTCGTCACCGTCTTCGGCTGGCGCTTCATGCTCGCCGACGGCGGCATCATCAACATCGCCCTGGACGCGCTCCATCTGCCGCAGCCGGACTGGCTGGAGAGCACCTTCTGGCAACGGTTCGCCGCCATCATGGTCAACACCTGGTGCGGTGTGCCGTTCATGATGGTCTCGCTGCTCGGCGGACTGCAGTCCATCGACGCCTCCCTCTACGAGGCCGCCGAGATGGACGGCGCCACCGCCTGGCAGCGCTTCCGCTACGTCACCCTGCCGGGCCTGAGGTCCGTCAGCTCCACCGTCGTACTGCTCGGCATCATCTGGACCTTCAACCAGTTCGCCGTCATCTTCCTGCTGTTCGGCAACACCGCCGCGGACGCCCAGATCCTGGTCACCTGGGCCTACTACCTCGGCTTCGGACAGCAACCGCGCGACTTCGCGCAGTCGGCCGCCTACGGCATGCTGCTGTTGGCCATCCTGATCGTCTTCACCTCCTTCTACCGCCGCTGGCTGAACCGCAATGAGCAGCAGCTCGCGATCTGAGGCAGGAGCCCCCATGAGTACGACCACTGTCGAGACCTCCAGCGCGGTGACCGGCCAGGACTCCGCGGCCACCGCGCCCCGCAACGTGCGCCGGCGCGGACAGCGCGGCCTCGCCGCCTCCCTCACCTCGCACGGCATCCTGATCGTCGCGAGCCTGATCGCCTTCTTCCCGGTGGCCTGGCTGATCTATCTGTCCCTCGGCCCGGACAAGGACGACTACCTCCACCCCGGCGGCATCTGGGGCAAGATGTCGTTCTCCAACTACTCCTTCGTGCTGCAGCACACGGAGTTCTTCGACTGGCTGAAGAGCTCCCTCATCGTCTCGCTCGGCACCACCGTCATCGGCGTACTGATCGCCGCGACGACCGGCTACGCGGTCTCCCGCATGCGCTTCCCGGGCTACAAGAAGTTCATGTGGGTGCTACTGGTCACCCAGATGTTCCCGGTAGCCGTACTCATGGTGCCGATGTACCAGATCCTCTCGGACCTGCAGCTCATCGACAGCTACCTTGGACTCGTCCTCGTCTACTGCTCGACCGCGGTGCCCTACTGCGCCTGGCTGCTGAAGGGCTACTTCGACACGATCCCGTTCGAGATCGACGAGGCGGGACGCGTCGACGGGCTGACCCCCTTCGGCACGTTCGCGCGACTGATCCTCCCGCTCGCCAAGCCGGGCCTGGCGGTCGCCGCGTTCTACAGCTTCCTCACCGCCTTCGGCGAGGTCGCCTTCGCGTCGACGTTCATGCTGTCCGACACCAAGTACACCTTCGCCGTCGGTCTGCAGACCTTCGTCAGCGAGCACGACGCCCAGCGCAACCTGATGGCCGCCACCGCGGTGCTGATCGCGATACCCGTCTCCGCGTTCTTCTACCTCGTGCAGAAGAACCTGGTGACCGGCCTCACCGCGGGCGGAACCAAGGGCTAGAACGCCGGTTCTGCAGCGCCCCGTAAGGGGCGCGGGGAACTGCGCGACCAGCCACGACGGCGCCGCACCAAAACCCGAGGCGGTCGCGGTGTCCATCCGACCCCGCTTTCACCGCGGCCGTCTCGTCATCACCGCAGCAGCACACACGCACACCTGACCCCATGACCCCGTACGCACCAAGGACGCCATGAGCCAGCAGCACTCCGCCATCGCCCCGGCACCGAACTCCGCCAAAGCCAAGCGCAGCGACTGGTGGCGGGACGCGGTGATCTACCAGGTCTATCCGCGCAGCTTCGCCGACAGCAACGGCGACGGCATGGGCGACCTGGAAGGCGTACGCTCCCGACTCCCCTACCTGCGCGACCTCGGCGTGGACGCCGTGTGGCTCAGCCCCTTCTACGCCTCCCCGCAGGCCGACGCCGGCTACGACGTCGCCGACTACCGGGCCGTGGACCCCATGTTCGGCAACCTCCTGGACGCCGACGCACTGATCCGCGACGCCCGCGAACTCGGCCTGAGGATCATCGTCGACCTGGTCCCCAACCACTCCTCCGACCAGCACGAGTGGTTCAAGCGGGCACTGCGCGAAGGCCCCGGCTCGCCCCTGCGCGACCGCTACCACTTCCGCCCCGGCAAGGGTGAGCACGGCGAACTCCCGCCCAACGACTGGGAGTCGATCTTCGGCGGCCCGGCGTGGACACGGGTGACCGAACCCGACGGCACACCGGGGGAGTGGTACCTGCACCTCTTCGCCCCCGAGCAGCCCGACCTCAACTGGGAACACCCCGCCGTCGGCGACGAGTTCCGCTCCATCCTGCGCTTCTGGCTCGACATGGGCGTCGACGGCTTCCGCATCGACGTCGCCCACGGCCTGGTCAAGGCGGAGGGCCTGCCCGACCTCGGCTCCCACGAGCAACTCAAGCTCCTGGGCAACGATGTCATGCCGTTCTTCGACCAGGACGGCGTGCACGAGATCTACCGCCAGTGGCGGCTGATCCTCGACGAGTACCCCGGCGAGCGCATCTTCGTCGCCGAGGCATGGACGCCCACGGTCGAGCGCACCGCCAACTACGTCCGCCCCGACGAGCTCCACCAGGCCTTCAACTTCCAGTACCTGTCGACCGATTGGGACGCGAAGGAGCTCCGCAAGGTCGTCGACCGCACCCTGGACGCGATGCGCCCGGTCGGCGCCCCCGCCACCTGGGTCCTCTCCAACCACGACGTCACCCGCCACGCCACCCGCTTCGCCAACGCACCCGGCCTCGGCACCCAGATCCGCCTGGCCGGCGACCGCGCACTGGGCCTGCGCCGGGCCCGCGCCGCCACCCTCCTGATGCTGGCGCTGCCCGGCTCGGCGTACGTCTACCAGGGCGAGGAACTCGGCCTCCCCGACGTCGTCGACCTCGCGGACGAGGTCCGCCAGGACCCCGCGTACTTCCGCGGCGCCGGCCAGGACGGCTTCCGCGACGGCTGCCGGGTCCCGATCCCGTGGACCCGGACGGGATCCTCGTACGGCTTCGGCGACGGCGGCAGCTGGCTCCCGCAGCCCGAAGGCTGGGGCGAGCTGAGCATCGAGGCGCAGACCGGCGTGCCCGGCTCGACCCTCGAGCTGTACCGCGCCGCGCTCGCCGTCCGCCGCGAACAGCCCGACCTCGGCGCGGGCGACTCCGTGGAGTGGCTGCGCGCCCCCGAGGGCGTACTCGCCTTCCGCCGCGGGGAGTTCGTGTGCGTCGCGAACACCAGCGGCGAGTCGGTGACGACTCCGGCGTACGGGCGCGTCCTGCTCACGAGCGGCGAGGTGACCGAGGCGGAGGGCGAGGCGAAGGTGCCGGCGGACACGACGGTGTGGTTCACGACCGCCTGACCCGACTGCCCGGCGTCTGACGGCGTCTCTGAAAGTTCTTGCATCAACTTCACACGGCCCGCTGCCTTTTCAGGCAGCGGGCCTTTAACATCTCCGTCACCGCAAGTTTGCTGAAAGATTGCAGCAAGAGCCTTCAACGGTGAAGGAGCCCCCACATGGCACGCAGAACCCTCTCGGCCACCGTCGCCCTCGCGGCCGCCGCCCTTGTCATGAACCCGACCCTCGCGCACGCCTCCCCGCCCGGCACCAAGGACGTCACCGCCGTCCTCTTCGAGTGGAACTTCGCCTCCGTCGCCAAGGAGTGCACCAACACCCTCGGCCCCGCCGGCTACGGCTACGTCCAGGTCAGCCCACCCGCCGAGCACATACAGGGCTCGCAGTGGTGGACCTCGTACCAGCCGGTGAGCTACAAGATCGCGGGCCGGCTCGGCGACCGTACGGCCTTCCAGAACATGGTGAACACCTGCCACGCGGCCGGAGTGAAGGTCGTCGTCGACACGGTCGTCAACCACATGTCCGCGGGCAGCGGCACCGGAACCGGCGGATCGTCGTACACGAAGTACAACTACCCGGGCCTGTACTCCTCCTACGACTTCGACGACTGCACGTCCCTGGTCAACAACTACAGCGACCGCTGGAACGTCCAGCACTGCGAACTGGTCGGCCTCGCCGACCTCGACACGGGCGAGGACTACGTCCGCAAGACCATCGCCGGGTACATGAACGACCTGCTCACCCTCGGCGTCGACGGCTTCCGCATCGACGCGGCCAAGCACATCGACACCGCCGACCTCGCCAACATCAAGTCCCGGCTGAGCAACCCGTCGGTGTACTGGAAGCAGGAGGTCATCTACGGCAGCGGAGAGGCCGTCCAGCCCACCGAGTACACGGGCAACGGCGACGTCCAGGAGTTCCGCTACGCCTACGACCTCAAGCGCGTCTTCAACAACGAGAACCTCGCCTACCTGAAGAACTACGGCGAGGGCTGGGGCTACATGAGCAGCTCGGTCGCCGGCGTCTTCGTCGACAACCACGACACCGAGCGCAACGGCTCCACCCTCAACTACAAGGACGGGGCGAACTACACCCTCGCCAACGTCTTCATGCTCGCCTACCCCTACGGCGCCCCGGACATCAACTCCGGCTACGAATGGTCCGACTCGGACGCCGGACCGCCCAACAACGGCTCCGTGACCGCCTGTTGGCAGGACGGCTGGAAGTGCCAGCACGCCTGGCCGGAGATCATCCGCATGGTCGCCTTCCGCAACGCCACGCGCGGCGAGGCGGTGACCAACTGGTGGGACAACGGGGGCGACGCCATCGGCTTCGGCCGCGGCAGCAAGGGCTACGTGGCCATCAACCACGAGTCGAGCAGCCTGAGCCGGACGTACCAGACCTCGCTGCCCGCGGGGACGTACTGCAACGTTCAGAACAACACGAGCGTGACGGTGAACAGTTTGGGTCAGTTCACGGCCACCCTCGGCTCCAATACGGCGCTCGCGATCTACGCGGGCAAGTCGAGCTGCTAAGTCGTCTGTTGCGGTGCGTGAGGGATTGACGGTTACGGAACGCTGTCCGTCTTTCCCTCCTGCCATTCAATAAGTCGCCCCACGGTTACTCCGAGGGGCGACTGTATGCAAAGAACGAGAAGGTTCCCCCTGCTGGGACGGTATGAGCGCGGGGTAGGGAACCAGGCGGCGTGAGGATTCGAACCGTCGTGTGATCGCAAGGTTTGCGAACGCGTTTGCTCATGGAGTGCACAGTTTCGGTTGGATGTGATCTTTGGGGCTAGGGGCGGATCGCGGGCTCATACGGTGATCGACATGAAGCTCCGGTACAACGTTCGTGTGTACCCGAGCGCTTCTCAGCGAGGCATTCTGGCGAGGGCGTTCGGGTGTGCCCGCGTCGTGTGGAACGACGCCCTTCGACTCCGTCGTGATGCCTATGCGCAGGGACTGCTGCGCCCGACGGCGGCTGAGCTGTCGAAGCAGGTCATCACCGAGGCTAAGAAGACTCCGGAACGGGCGTGGCTCGGCGAGGTGTCCGCCGTCGTGCTCCAGCAGTCGCTGCGTGATCTGGAGACCGCGTACAACAACTTCTTCGCTTCGAGGAACGGCACCCGCAAGGGCCCGAAGACGGGGCCGCCGAAGGCGAAGAAGAAGACCGCACGACAGTCGATCCGGTTCACCGCGAACGCCCGTTGGTCCATCACGAAGAGCGGAAGGCTGCGGCTGCCGAAGATCGGCGACCTCGAGGTGCGCTGGTCACGCGAGCTGCCCGGACCACCGTCGTCGTTGACGATCATCAAGGATCCTGCCGGCCGGTATTTCGCCTCGTTCGTGGTGGAGGTGGAGGACAAGCCACTGCCCGAGCTGGACGTGGAGGAGACAGACACCGGGATCGACCTGGGCCTGGCCTGCTATGCCGTGCTGCGCGGCCGGAAGATCGCTTCCCCGAGGTTTTTCCGTCGCGAGGAGCGCAAGCTCAGAAGAGCTCAGCGGGCCGTGTCCCGTAAGCAGAAAGGATCAAACAACCGACGCAAGGCCAAGCAGACCGTCGCGAAGATCCACGCCCGCATCGCTGACCGGCGACGCGACTTCATCGAGCAGGAGACAACCCGCATTGTCCGCGAGAGCCAAGCGGTCTATGTGGAGGACCTGAACGTGAAGGGCATGGCCACCCGCGGAGGCAGGCTCGGTAAGAGCGTCCATGACCAATCCCTCGGCAGGTTTGTCCGCACCTTGGAGGCCAAGTGCGCCAGGTACGGACGGACCTTCGTCAGGATCGACCGGTGGTTCCCCTCCACTCAGCTGTGCTCCCATCCCGGGTGCGGGTGCCTTACCGGTCCCAAGGGCCGCGAGCAGCTGTACGTTCGCGTATGGACCTGCAAGGAATGCGGAACCCGGCACGACCGCGACGAGAACGCCGAAGCCAACTTACGCGCCGCTGGACGGAAACGTGTTGCTGAGATGCGGCATGAGGCGGAGCGCCAAAACGCCTGTGGAGAGCACGTCAGACCTCGCATGTCGAGGCAGCGCTCGCTGAAGCAGGAACCCACCCGAAGTCCCGTTGCTGCACGCGGCGGGGCAGGCGGGAATTGCCCACGGGCACGTGGGTGAGGACGTCAAGTGTACTGGTACGGCGCCTCGACGATCGCGACCCGAGGCCTGACCCAGATGGACGGCGACGATTTCCACGTCTCCAAGCGCCTGTGGGCGATGGCCAATTGCAGCCGCTTCATCCGCCCCGGCGTCACCCGCACGGCACCACGACGGGTGACTCGAACCTCAAGCTGTCCGCGTTCCGCAACCCTGACGACACGGTAACCGTCGTAGCGCTCAACGCGTCCACCAGCGCCAACCCGGTGACCTTCAGCTTGCAGAACAAGGGGATCACCAACGGGACGGCGCCCCGTATCTGACGGGCGGCGCGCACAGCACGGCGCAACAGCCGGTCGTGGCGGTCGGCGGGGGTTCGCTGACCGCCACGGCTCCGGCTCGGTCTCTGGTCACCTACACGGTCAGGCGATAGGGCCGGCTCACTTCCAGGTGTCACTCGTTGAGTATCCGGACGAACTGCCCGTCGCGTACGAGCGGTTCGTCCCGGACTCCCAGGTCACGTTCCCGGAGCTGTCCTTCTTGATGTACTTGTACGTGAAGGCCGTACTCTTCGGGACGATCACCACCTTGCTCCACGTCGGATACGACTCCGACGACAGCGGGATCGCGTCGCTCGTGTTCCAGGAGCCGAGGGAGGCGATCGAGCCCACGACGTAGACGTTGGTGCCCCAGTCGGTCGTCGCGTATTCGTTGAAGGTGACGTCGGTGGCGTCCGCGTTCGCCACGTTCCAGGAGTTGTTCAGGGAGATCGCCGAAGTGGTCGTTGTCGCCGACCTGTTGGCGTTGGACTCCCAGGTGACATTTCCGGACGAGTCCTTCTTGACGTACTTGTAGGTGAACGACGTGTTGATCGGCACGCTCACCTCGCCCGACCAGATCGGGTAACCGGACGACGAAAGCTGGATCGCCTTCGACGTGTCCCAGCTGCCCAGCGCCGAGATCGAGCCGACGACGTACACGTTCGTGCCGCTCGTCGTGGACGCGTACTCGTTGAAGGTCGCGCTCACCGTCGAGCCGGACGAGCCGCCGCCCGTGTCGTCGCAGCCCACCGTGCAGGTGTACGACGAGTTGTAGAAGGCGACCGCGCCCTTCGCCGGGATGGTGATCGACGCGCTGCCGCCGGAGACGGTGACCTTCGTAGTGCCGCCGTCGATCACGTTGCTGTACGTGCCGTCGGCCATGCCCGTCGTGAAGGTGTAAGTCGCCGACGAGGAGCCGTTGTTGAGCGCGAAGAAGCCCGCGCCCGAGCGCCCGAAGCCGATCACGCTCGACGACTTGGTCTGCCAGTTGGAGACCGCCGCCGTGTCGACCGCGTTGTGCCAGGCCACCATGCCGACGACCGCCGTGTCGCGGTCCAGGCAGTACCACGAGCCGCTGGAGCAGTCCGTGTTCGTCACGAAGCCGGAGGAGTTCGGCGGGGCCTGGTCGCTCTGGGTCCACTCCCAGCTGGCGTAGACCGTCGGCGTCGCCCACTTGTAGGCGAGCTGGAAGAGGTTGGCGAGCTTGTAGGTGTCGCCGTCCTTGTAGGACATGTGCAGGCCGTTGCGTTCGGTGTCGTGGTTGGTCACGAAGGACACCGAGTTGGCGGCCGGCAGGATGCCGGACGACGACAGGGACTCCAGGTCGCTCACGTTCCCCTGGAACGCCGACTTCATCTTGCTCGCGTACGTGAAGTCGAGGACGTCGCCGGAGGAGTAGTAGTCCGACGGCTGCGGGGTCGAGCCGGGGTAGATCTCCTGGAAGACGTACGGCGCCGTCCCGGACGTCGTGTTCGTCAGCTTCGACTCGATCGCCGCGAGGTCGGTCTCGGGGATGTGCTTGGCCGCGTCGACCCGGAAGCCGTCCACGCCGAGGGCGAGTTGGGAGTTCAGGAAGTTCGCGATACCCGCGCGTACCGTGTCCGAGCCGGTCTTCAGGTCGGGCAGGCCGAGGAGTTCGCAGTTCTGGACCTGGGTGAGGTTCGAGTAGTCCTGGATGGTCAGGTCGGAGGTGGGGCAGGAGGACGAGTCGTGGTAGTCGGCGCGGTCCCACTCCGGGGTGTCGTACTTGTTGGTGACCGTCGTGCCGTTGTAGCCGGTGCCGGTCTGCGCGGCGGTGTGGTTGATCACCGCGTCCGTGTAGACCTTGACGCCAGCGTTGTGGCAGCTGGTGATCATCGACGCGAACTTCGCCGCCGTACCGAAGCGGCTGTTCAGGTCGTAGGAGTACGGCTGGTAGACGTCCCACCAGTAGTACGACGACTGCTTGAGGGACTCGGCGGGGGGCGCCACCTGCACGGCGCCGTAGCCTGCCGGGCCCAGCACATTGGTGCACTCAGAGGCGATGGAGTCCCAGTTCCACTCCCACAGGTTGGCTATGACATCGCCCTTGGCGGTGGTGTCCGCGTGCGCGGAGGTGACGGGCAGCGCCACGGCGCCCGCGAGCGCCAATGCCCCGGCGGCCACGGCGCCGGCCGTGCGCCGGAGGGCACCCGGGGGTCGGTGTCTGATCATGTGCGGCTCCGATGAAAGGTGTTTGGGTTTCAACCAGTGCTCAACCAGTGGTGAGAGTGGGGCCGTTGGGGAGGCGCGTCAAGGTTGCTCGTGAAAGTTCTTGCTATGAGTTTCAAGTCTCTTGCTGTAAACCTTGCGTTAGCGATACGGTCGCGCGGGGTCGGACCCAGAGAGCCGTAATCGCAAGGAGTTCCCGCCTGTGATACCGAGATGGCCGGCGCCCCGGACGCGCCGAACCGCCCATGCCAGACGGGTCGCGGCCGTCACCGTCGCCGCGCTCGCCGCAGCCCTCGTGCAGCCGCTCGCGGCCCACGCGGACACCCCGCCCGCGCCGCCCTCCGACGCGACACTCGCCGCCGCGCCCGCGCGGCACGACGACACCCGCGATCAGTTCTACTTCGTCATGCCGGACCGTTTCGCCAACGGCGACACCGCCAACGACAAGGGCGGACTGACGGGTTCACGCCTGTCCACCGGCTACGACCCCACCGACAAGGGCTTCTACCAGGGCGGCGACCTCAAGGGCCTGACGAAGAAGCTCGACTACATCAAGGGCCTGGGCACCACCGCCATCTGGATGGCCCCGATCTTCAAGAACCGTCCCGTGCAGGGGACGGGGAGCAACGCCTCGGCCGGCTACCACGGTTACTGGATCACGGACTTCACCCAGGTCGACCCGCACTTCGGGACGAACAAGGACCTCGAGACCCTCATCTCCAAGGCGCACGCCAAGGGCATGAAGGTCTTCTTCGACGTCATCACCAACCACACCGCCGATGTCGTCGACTACGAGGAGAAGTCCTACGACTACCTCTCCAAGGGCGCCTTCCCGTATCTGACCAAGGACGGGCAGCCCTTCGACGACGCGGACTACGCGGACGGCGGCAAGAAGTTCCCGGCCGTCGACGCCGACTCCTTCCCGCGCACCCCGACCGTCGCCGCCGCGGACAAGAACGCCAAGGTCCCCGCCTGGCTCAACGACCCGACGATGTACCACAACCGCGGCGACTCCACCTTCGCCGGTGAGAACTCCACCTACGGCGACTTCGGCGGCCTGGACGACCTGTGGACCGAGCGTCCCGAGGTCGTCACCGGCATGCAGAAGATCTACGAGCGCTGGGTGCGCGACTTCGGCATCGACGGCTTCCGGATCGACACCGTGAAACACGTCGACATGGACTTCTGGACCCAGTGGGCGACCGCCCTCGACGCGTACGCGGCCAAGCAGGGGCGCAAGAACTTCTTCATGTTCGGCGAGGTCTACTCCGCAGACACGTCCATCACCTCGCCGTACGTCACCCAGGGCCGCCTCGACGCCACCCTCGACTTCCCCTTCCAGGACGCCGCCCGCACCTACGCCTCCCAGGGCGGCAGCGCACAGAAGCTGGCCTCGGTCTTCGGCGACGACTACAAGTACACGACCGACAAGGCCAACGCCTACGAGCAGGTCACCTTCACCGGCAACCACGACATGGGCCGCATCGGGTACTTCCTGAAGCAGGACAACCCCAAGGCCACGGACGCCGAGCTGCTGGCCAAGGACGAACTCGCCAACGAGCTGATGTTCCTCAGCCGCGGCAACCCGGTCGTCTACTACGGTGACGAGCAGGGCTTCACCGGCTCCGGCGGCGACAAGGACGCCCGCCAGACGATGTTCGCCTCGAAGGTCGCCGACTACCTCGACGACGACGAGATCGGCACCGACCGCACGCACGCCGGCGACTCGTACGACACAACTGCCCCGCTCTACAAGCAGATCGCCGCTCTCGGCAAGCTGCGCAAGGACAACCCGGCCCTGACGGACGGGGTGCAGACGCAGCGGTACGCGGCCGACGGCTCCGGCGTCTACGCCTTCTCGCGCACCGACGCCAAGACCGGCCAGGAGTACGTCGTCGCCTTCAACAACGCCGGCGACGACAAGACCGCCACCTTCGCGACCGGCTCCGCGAACATGAAGTTCCGCGGGATCTACGGCACTTCGGCCGACGTCACCTCCGACGCCGACAAGAAGGTCACGCTCACCGTCCCGGCCGGGTCCGCCGTCGTCCTCAAGGCGGCCGGCAGGCTCGCCAAGCCGGCCACCGCACCGACGCTCACCCTCAAGGCCCCCGACGCGGGAGCCACCGGCACGGTCGAGCTGTCGGCCGACGTCGACGGCGGTCAGCTCAACCGCGTCGTCTTCGCCGCCCAGGTCGGAGGCGGCAAGTGGAAGACGCTCGGCTCCGCCGACCACGCCCCGTACAAGGTCACGCAGGCCATCGGCAAGGACGTGCCGTCAGGAACCGCCCTGCGCTACAAGGCAGTTGTCATCGACTCCGCCGGACGCACGTCGAGCGCGACCGCGCAGAGCACCACCGGCACCCCGCCCGCCGAGGAGATCCCCACCGCCTCCTCCCGCGACTACGCGATCGTCCACTACAAGCGCACCGACGGCGACTACGACAAGTGGGGCCTGTACGCCTGGGGCGACCTCGCCGACGGCGAGTCCACCACCTGGCCGGCCGGGCACCCCTTCACCGGCCGTGACGCCTACGGCGCCTTCGCCTACGTCAAGCTGAAGCCGGGCGCCTCCAGCGTCGGCTTCCTGGTCGTCGACAAGGACGGCAACAAGGACGTCTCCGCCGACCGCACCATCGACGTCACCAAGACCGGCGAGGTCTGGATCGAGCAGGGCAAGGACGCCGTACAGACCACGCGGCCCGACTACCCGGCGCAGGACAAGGCCAAGGCGGTCATCCACTACCACCGTGCCGACGGGAACTACGACGGCTGGGGACTGCACGTCTGGACCGGTGCCGCGAACCCCACCGACTGGTCGAACCCGCTGAAGCCGGTGAAGACTGACGCCTATGGCGCGGTCTTCGAGGTGCCGCTGGGCGACGGTGCCACCAGCCTCAGCTACATCATCCACAAGGGCGACGAGAAGGACCTGCCGGCCGACCAGTCGCTCGATCTCAAGGCCGACGGCTACGAGGTGTGGCTGTTGAACGGCCAGGAGAAGTACCTGCTGCCCCAGCCCGCGGGCTCGGCCGCCGCGCTCGACCTGACCACCTCCAAGGCGATCTGGATCGACCGCGACACCGTCGCCTGGAACGGCTCCGACGCCGCCGCCTCCACCCAGCTGCTCTACTCCCACGACGGCTCGATCGCCGTGAAGGACGGGACGCTCACCAGCGACGACGAGCGCTGGCTGCGGCTGGACAAGGCGACGCTCACCGACGCCCAGAAGGCCAAGTTCCCCTATCTGAAGGACTACACGGCCTGGTCCGTCGACCCGCGCGACCGTGACCGTGTGCGCGAGGCCCTCGACGGCCAGCTCGTCGCCTCCCAACGAGCCGCGAACGGGGCCGTGTTGGCGGCGACCGGCGTGCAGATCGCGGGCGTGCTCGACGACCTGTACGCCGACGCCACCAAGTCCGCACTCGGCCCCACGTTCCACAACGGCCGTCCCACACTGGCCGTTTGGGCGCCCACGGCGCAGAGCGTGTCGCTCGAACTCGACGATGCCGTGAAGCCGATGCACCGGAACGACGCCACCGGCGTCTGGTCCGTCACCGGCCCCGGATCCTGGAAGAACAAGCCCTACCGGTACGTCGTCAAGGTGTGGGCGCCGAGCGTCCGCAAGGTCGTCACCAACAAGGTCACCGACCCCTACTCGGTCGCCCTCACCGCGAACTCCGAGCGCAGTCTCGTCGTCGACCTCAACGACAAGTCCCTTGCCCCCAGCGGCTGGTCGGGCTACGCCAAGCCCAAGGCCGTACCGCTGAAGGACGCGCAGATCCAGGAGCTGCACGTCCGGGACTTCTCGGTCGAGGACAAGAGCACCCCCGCCGCGCACCGCGGCACCTACCTCGCCTTCACCGACAAGGGCAGCGACGGCTCGAAGCACCTGCGTGCGCTCGCCGAGTCCGGCACGTCGTACGTCCATCTGCTGCCCGCGTTCGACATCGCCACCATCCCCGAGAAGAAGGCGGACCAGGCGACCACCGACTGCGACCTCGCCTCCTACCCGGCGGATTCCGACAAGCAGCAGGAGTGCGTCGGGAAGATCGCCGCGAAGGACGCCTACAACTGGGGCTACGACCCGTACCACTACACGGTCCCCGAGGGCTCCTACGCGACCGACCCGGACGGCACCGGCCGTACCGTCGAGTTCCGCAGGATGGTCAAGTCGCTGAACGAGGACGGCCTGCGGGTCGTCATGGACGTCGTCTACAACCACACGGCAGCCGCCGGGCAGGCGGACACCAGCGTCCTCGACAAGGTCGTGCCCGGCTACTACCAGCGGCTGCTCGCGGACGGCTCGGTCGCCAACAGCACCTGCTGCGCCAACACGGCCACCGAGAACGCGATGATGGGCAAGCTGGTCGTCGACTCCGTGGTCACCTGGGCCAAGGAGTACAAGGTCGACGGCTTCCGCTTCGACCTCATGGGACACCAGCCCAAGGCCAACATCCTCGCCGTCCGCAAGGCCCTCGACGCACTGACCCTCGCGAAGGACGGCGTCGACGGCAAGAAGATCATCATGTACGGGGAGGGCTGGAACTTCGGCGAGGTCGCCGACGACGCACGCTTCGTGCAGGCCACGCAGAAGAACATGGCCGGAACCGGCATCGCCACCTTCTCCGACCGGGCCCGCGACGCCGTGCGCGGCGGCAGCCCCTTCGACTCCGACCCCGGCGTCCAGGGCTTCGCCTCCGGCCTGTACACCGACCCCAACTCCTCGACCGCCAACGGCACTTCGGCCGAACAGAAGGCCCGGCTCCTGCACTACCAGGACCTCATCAAGGTCGGTCTGTCCGGCAACCTCGCCAAGTACCGCTTCACCGACACCGACGGCAAGGAGGTCACCGGCGCCGGTGTCGACTACAACGGGCAGCCCGCCGGATACGCGGACGCACCCGGCGACGCCCTCGCCTACGTCGACGCGCACGACAACGAGTCGCTGTTCGACGCCCTCACCTACAAGCTGCCCAAGGACACCTCCGCCGCCGACCGGGCCCGGATGCAGGTCCTGGCGATGGCGACGGCCACCCTCTCGCAGGGCCCGGCGCTCTCCCAGGCCGGCACCGACCTGCTCCGCTCCAAGTCCCTGGACCGCAACTCCTTCGACAGCGGCGACTGGTTCAACGCGATCCACTGGACCTGCACGGACGGCAACGGCTTCGGCCGCGGACTGCCGATGGCGGCCGACAACGAGTCCAAGTGGTCGTACGCGAAGCCCCTGTTGAGCACGGTGAAGGTGGGCTGCTCGCAGATCCAGGGCGCCTCGGCCGCGTACCAGGATCTCCTGAAGATCCGAACGACGGACAGCGTCTTCTCGCTCGGCACGGCCGACCAGGTGCAGTCGAAGCTCTCCTTCCCGCTGTCCGGGAAGGACGAGACGCCCGGCGTGATCACCATGGAACTCGGTGACCTCGTCGTCGTCTTCAACGCCACCCCGCAGAAGCAGGAGCAGCGGATCGGCGCCCTCGCCGGAACCGGCTACCGGCTGCACCCGGTGCAGTCGGCGGGCGCGGACCCTATCGTCAAGACGTCTTCCTATGAGCGGGAATCGGGCACGTTCGCCGTTCCGGGGCGCACTGTTGCGATATTCTCCCGGATCTACTGATACGGGCATACCTTTGGTGGGGCAGACCTCGGAACCGAGGTCTGCCCCACCGGTGTTGTCCAAGGGAACCGGCGTCGGCCGAGAGCTGGAAGATGGACGTGGGCGGCAAGCTGACAGACACGACCGTGCTGGTCGTCGACGACGTGGCGGCCAGCAGGTACGCCATGGGCACCGTGCTGCGCCGCGCCGGACACCAGGTCGTACCGGTCGCCAGCGGCAACGAGGCGCTCGTCGAACTCGACGTACGGCTGCGCAAGGGCATGCTGCCCGACGTGGCCCTCGTCGACGTCGACCTGCCGGACATGAGCGGCTTCGAACTGTGCCGCCGGCTCAAGGAGCGCCCGCACATGGCGGGCCTGCCCGTCGTGCACTTCTCGGCGGCCGCCGTGCCCCCGGGCGACCGCTGCCAGGGGCTGGACGCGGGCGCCGAGACCTATATGACGGTGCCCGCCGAGCCCGAGGAGATCGAGGCGGTGGTCCGTTCCGCGGTGTGCAACGCCCGGCTGCGCGCCGACGACCAGGCGCTGGTACGGCGGCTGACGCTGCTGTCGCAGGCCATCGTCACCATCCAGTCGGCGCGCTCCCTGCAGGAACTCGCCGATGCCGCCGCCGACGGCACCTCGCGGCTGACCGGCGGCCCCGCCGCCGTCTTCGTCCTCGGCCCGGACGACGAGCTCTACCGGGGCCTGTCCCGGGACCGCACCTCCCTCGCCCTGCCGGACGGGGGCGCGCACCGGGCGGTGGGCGCGCTGCTGCGGCGCCTGACCCGCGGGCAGGCCGGCGTGCAGATCACCACGGTGCCGGCGCCGCTGTGGCCCGCCGGGTTCTTCCGGCCCGGCGTGCAGCACGACGCCCGGCTGGCGATGGTCCTCACCCAGGACGGCAAGGCCCCGGTGTGCCTGGCCACGCCCACCCGCGGGATGCGCAGGGTCAACCCCGAGGACGAGGCCCTGGTGGCCCAGCTCGCCCAGGCCACCGCGCTCACCGCCGAACCACTGCTCATGTACCAGGTCGAGCGGCACGTCGCCCTCACCCTGCAGCACAGCTTCCTGCCCCAGCCGCACCGGCTGCCCGAGCTGCCGGGCATCGACGTGGTGGTCCGGTACGTGCCCGCGTCCCAGGACACCGAGATCGGCGGCGACTTCTACGCGGCGCTGCGCACCGGCGAGGGTGTGCTCACCGCGGTCGGCGACGTGGTCGGGCACTCGCTGGAGGCGGCCACCGTCATGGTCGAGATCCGGCACGCGCTGCGCGCCTACTGCGTCGAGGAGAGCGACCCGGCCGCGCTCGCCGAGCGCCTCGACCGGATGCTGCAGCACTACCACGCCGAGGTCACGGCCACCGTCTGTCTCGTCCTGATCGACCCCGCGACCGGGCGCACCCGGATCGCCAACGCCGGTCACATCCCGCCGCTGATCCTGCGCGGCACCGGCGACGCCGAGTACGCCAAGGCCGACGGCCCGCTGCTCGGCCTCGGCCTGCCGCACCCGCCGCCCACCGAGCTGTTCCTCGAGCCCACCGACCGGCTCCTCATGGTCACCGACGGCCTGATCGAGACCCGCGGCACGGACCTGACGGTCTCGATGGAACACCTCCGCTCGGCGGCCGTCGGCGCCCTGCCCGGCCTGGACGCCCTGTGCGACACCCTCCTGGCCTGCTTCGGCCACGACCGCGAGGACGACATCGCGATGCTCGCCCTGCAGCTGAGGAACGAGGGCAACTAGGGTGATCCTGTCGCTGCCGTAGAACAGGAGTGCCCATGCCGCAGATCACCGTCGACCACTCGAAGACGATCAGCTTCGACCGGGAGGCCTTCGCCCACGACCTGCACACCGCGCTCGTCGAGATCGCGGCCGCCAAGCCGGAGGCCTGCAAGACGCAGTTCCGCGCGTCCGAGGTCACCGCGTTCGGCTACGAGGACCCCGGGGACTTCGGTCACGCCGTCGTCCACGTCATGATCGGACTGCTCGCCGGCCGCACCGAGGAGACGAAGGCGAAGCTGACCGAAACCGTCCTCGAGCTGCTGAAGAAGCACGTGGAGGACGACGGCCCCACGGTCCTGCACGCCTCCGCCGAGGTGCGCGACCTCGACCCGTCGTACCGGAAGTTCGAGCGCTAGACAGTCCTACGAGGCGAGTGCGATCAGCCGGGTCACCAGGTCCGCGAAGGGCCCGTCCGGCGGCTCGTGCTTGAGCATGCGGCGCAGCAGCGCACCCATCTCCTCGTCGTAGGCGGCACTCACGGCGGCCAGCGCGGCGAAGTCGTGCACCAGCTGGGACTCCAGTTCGGCGCGCGGGATGCGCCGGCCGTCCAGCCAGATCAGCGCGGTCGACTCGGCGAGCGAGATCCAGGAGCGTACGACCAGTTCCAGTCGCGCGGGCGGATCCTCGATGCCCAGATGCGACAGGATCTGCTCGTACGCGGCCTGCCGTACGGAGTCGATGAGCGCGTTGGTCGCCGAGGAGCCGACCGCCGGGCCGCCGCGCATCAGCGCCGCGAAGCCGGGCCCGTGGTCGTCGACGAAGTCGAAGAAGCGGCGCATCACCCGGCGCAGCCGGTCGCCGAGCGGACCCTCCTGCGGCTCGTCGAAGCGACCCGCGAGATCCTGCGCGGCACGCCTCAACGCGGCCTCGTACAGGCTGAGTTTGCCGGGGAAGTAGTGGTAGACCAGCGGGCGGGAGATGCCCGCGGCGGACGCTATCTCGTCGATGGAGACGTCGTCCGGCGAGCGTTGGCTGAACAGTTCGAGCGCGACGCCGATCAACTGCTGCCGCCGCTCGTCGACTCCCATTCTGCGGCGTACCCCGGTAGTCATGCGAACACCTTACCGATCGGATCCGGCCCCGAACGGGCCGGACCGGCCAAGGGTGTTCACATATCCAGCACAAGTCGCTCACTTCGCGCCCGCGAGACACAGATCAACATCGAATCGGCACGCTCGGCGTCCGTCAGCAGCTCGTCCCGGTGCTCCACCTCGCCCTCCAGGACCCGCTGTTGGCAGGTTCCGCAGAAACCCTGCTCGCAGGAGTAGGCGGTGCCCGGCAGTTCGGCGCGCACGGCGGCCAGCACGGTCGAGTCGGCCGGCACGGTCAACGTCCGTGCGCTGCGCCGGAGTTCGACCTCGAAGGCGGTGCCGTGAGCGGCACGGGGCGTGAATCGTTCGAGGTGCACCTGCGGGAACCGCTCCTGTGCGGCCGCCATGAGCCCTTCCGGCCCGCAGCAGTAGACGGCGGCTTCCTCGGACACGTCCAGCACGTCGAGATCCGGCGCCCCGGTGACCACGGTGACGCGATGTCGGCCGAGCTTCTCGACCTCCTCCAGGAACGGCATCGACTCCCGCGACCGCCCGCAGTACAGCAGCCGCCACTCCACACCGTCCCCAAGCGCCCGCAGCATGGGGAGAATCGGCGTGATTCCGATTCCCCCCGCGATGAAGACGTACGACCGGGCCTCGACGAGCGGGAACCGATTGCGCGGCCCCCGCACCTCCAGTTCCATCCCTTCCTGCACCCGCTCATGCACCTCGCGGGAGCCGCCCCGCCCGTCCTCGACGAGCCGGGTGGCGACCGTGTACGCCGAGCCGTCCGCCGGGTCCCCGCACAGCGAGTACTGCCGCACGACCCCCGACGGAAGCACGAGGTCGAGATGAGCACCGGGCTCCCAGCGCGGCAAGTCCCGTCCTTCCAGGCGCAGTTGTACAACACCCTGGGCGACGGTCTCGTGCGAGGCGACCAGCAGCCGCAGCGCCCGCGACCGGGGCCGGCCGGAGACCGGCGGGTCCAGCGCCGGCATCGGCCACAGCGGCGAGGCCTGCACACGGCGGCGCAGCGCGCGCCGGGTGAGGAATGCGGCCCCGGCGAGGACGGCGACGGTACGCAGCTTCGGCATCAGGCGGCCCTCTTTTCCGCGGCGACGGCGGCGGGGGAGGAGGCGAGGTAGGCGACGGCCTGCTCGGTGCAGCCCTCCTGGGAGGGGTGGTAGTCCCGGCTGAGATAGCGCGGAATGGACCTGAGCATGTCCCCGGTCGCCGGCAGCGTGCCCCGCCTGCCGCGCACATAGAAGTCCTTGAAGCTCGCCCGGCCTTCGGTCAGCGTCGGGTCGTTCTCCATGAAGAAGCGGGCCCCGCGCTGCCACAGGAACACCAGCGCAGCGAACGCCGTGGCCCAGGTGCGCACCCGCCGCCGGTAGCCGCCGTCGACGTGCATGAACAGGTCGAAGGCGACGGACCGGTGCTCGACCTCCTCGGCGCCGTGCCAGCGCAGCAGGTCCAGCATGGTCGGGTCGGCGCCGCGCCGGTCCAACTCCTCGGCGTTCAGCACCCAGTCGCCGAGGAAGGCGGTGTAGTGCTCGATCGCCGCGATGATCGCTACCCGCTCCATCAGCCACCACCTGCGCGCCCGGCCCGGCGGCAGCGTACGGTCGCCCAGCAGCTTCTCGAAGAGCCAGTCGACCTGCGCGGTGTACGGCGTCGGATCGAGGCCGAGCTCCTTCAGGTGCGGCAGGACCTCGTCGTGGGCCTGCGAGTGCATCGCCTCCTGGCCGATGAACCCGATGACGTCCTCGCGCAGCCGCTCGTCCCGGATGTGCGGCAGCACCTGCTTGTAGACGTGCACGAACCACCGCTCACCGGCGGGCAGCAGCAGATGCAGCACATTGATGGTGTGCGTGGTGAACGGGTCCCCGGGCACCCAGTGCAGCGGGGTGTCCTCCCAGGAGAAGGACACCTTCCGGGCCTTGAGCGGCGTGTTAGACATGGCGTCAATGTACTGACGGGTAGGTCCCAGGGAAACCCTTGTGCGGCGACTTGTTGACGCCAGTGTCAGCAAGCGGTGGGGGTCGGCGAACTGCCGATGTCAGTGCAGCCCGCTGATCACTCGGCCGTCGTCCAGCGTGCCCGTCAGCTGGGCCCGCGTCCCCTGCTTGGCCTGCACGGCCAGCAGGCCGCCCTCGGCATCGGCGCTCGCCCCGCCCGTCGCACCGATCGACGCGGTCCCCCTGCTGCCGGCCGCAAGCAGGTACCAGTTGCCCGCCTCCGACTTCCACAGCACCCCGGCCAGCACATGCGGATCCTTCGCCCCGCACGCCGGCACGCTCTCGGCCTTCGCCGCGACCGCCCCGTACGTCCCGCCCGGCGTGCGGAACTCGGCCAGCACCCGCGTCCCGCCGCCCCGCCAGGTCTCGGCCCGCGTGCACACCCAGTCCGCCGAACCGCTCGCGTCGGGCAGCGGCTGGCGGGCGTACGCCCACGCGTTCACCCCGCGCACGCCCGCCGAGCGCATCGAGGCCAGCGAGCAGGCGTACGGCGACCAGGTGTGCAGCGCCTCGGCGCCGGAGGCCTCGCGCGCCGAGCCGGGCCGTCCGGTGGTGAGACGGGCGGGGACGAGCTCGCCGAGGTCGGTCATCAGACGCGTACCGGTGGCGTCCGTCAGCTGCAGCGCGTTCCAGGACGTGCAGGGGCCGGTCTGCGCCGCCGGGCTGGCCAGCGGCGCGGTGACACCGTGGGAGAGGTGCAGGTCCATCGCGCCGGCGCCCGGCTTGAGCAGGTCCCGCTCGGCGGCCCTGGTCACCCAGGGCGCCGTCAGATAGCGGACGTTGCCGTCGGCCCGGCCCAGCACCACCGCGCTCGCCTCGGCCCGGCCCGCGCCGTCGACCCGCGCGAAGTCGAGGGCGGCGCCCTTGGTGCCGTCCGTCGGCTCGGCGTACCGGGCGATGCGCAGACCGTCGTAGAGGAGCACGACGTGCGCGCCGTCGACGGTCCCGGCGTACAGGAGCTGGGGCGGGCCGGCGGGACCGCCGGAGGGGGTGCCGGGGGTCGCGGAGACCTGGACGCGCTCGCCGGGGCGGGCCCAGACGGCGAGGGCGCGGCGCAGCAGCGCGGTGTCGCCGGTGAGGCCGCCGCGGGCGGGCCAGACGGAGAAGTCGGTGCGGGTGGCCGCCTCCCAGGCGGTGGCGGCCACCCGGGTCAGCCTGGCGGGGTCGAGAGCGGCCTCGGCGGCCGGGTTCTGCGCGTACGCGGGAGCGGCCGCGCCGTCCGGGCCCCAGCCGTCACCGGGCAGACCGAGCAGCGCCCCGCACACCGCGAGCGCCGCGGCGGCGGCGAGCGCGGCCCTGGTGTGCTGTCTGCGCCGCATCAGATCGGTGGGCCGCGCCTGCAGCGAGCAGGGGTCGAACTCGGGGGAGTCGAGCAGGGCGTACTTCGCGGGTACGGCGTCGGCCTCGGTGAGCGCCTCGTCCGGGTCCTCGCAGCCCGCGGCGGTCAGCACTTGGCGTACGTCGGAGTCGGGGAGCTTCTCCAGGCCGCGCAGGACGTAGGCGGCGCGGGCGGGGCCCGACAGGGCGGACAGGTGCTGGTCGAGGGCGAGTTCGTCGGCGCCGCCCGAGCGCGGGAAGAGGCGCAGGCCCCACACCTGGGGCAGCAGCGGCGGCAGTTGCGACCGCCTGGGCCACGCCGCCCGCCTCAGCGGCAGGCCCGCCTCCAGCGCCGTGCGCAGCACCTGGAGACGGACGAAGGCATACCCGGGATCGCCGTCCCGGCCCGTCGACTGGGCCGGGATCACAGGAGCCTGGGCGCGGCCCCTGGGCAGGGCGCGCTGGGTGAGGGAGTGTGCGGTCACCACCCGCCGGTTGCGGCCGAGGCCCGGCGGAAGCACCAGGTAGGCGAGCCGGACCAGCCGCGGGTAGTGCTCGACGAGCGCGGCCTCGGCCTGCTCGACGTCGACGACCGGGTCGGCGGGGGAGGGCGCGGGGCTCGGGGCGACATCCTGTGACTGCACGTTCAGCAGAACGAGCGAATCGTTGGTTGGTCACCGCCACCCGGGTGAATTACGCCTCGGGTTCGACCAGCGCCCGCGCGTAGTTCGCCATCGACCGCTGATAGCGCGGCAGATGGGGTGCCAGGGCGCCGAGGACGAGGGAGAGGCCCTCGCGGTCGCGGCCGAGGCTGGACAGGCACAGCGCCAGACAGGCCCGTACCGCGTCGTCCAACTCGTCGGACGGTGCGTCCAGTTCGGGCGTCAGCAGCTTGACGCCCTCCTCGGCCTGCCCGGTGTTCCTGAGTGAACTGGACAGCTGGATCTTGGCCCTGCGGCCCTTGTACTGACTGGCCTCGCTCAGCCCGCGCGCCAGCGCCTCCCGGTACAGCGGAACCGCCTGGTCCGAGTGACCCGTCGAGTCCCAGGCACTGGCCTGCTCGAAGGGGCCGAGCGGACTGCCGTCCGGCAGCTCGGCGACGAGTGCGTCGATCACGGCTCGGAAATCGCCCGCCTCCTCTTCCGGAAACTCGTCGAGAGTGGCCCAGGCGGCGGTCACGCGATCTTCCCAGTCTTGGTTCACGGCCATACCTTCGCACACACGTGCACGGGTCACGGCCGTATTTTTGAGCATGCCGGAGTTCACAGCCGTATCGAAGGGGACGGGCCCTCGGGCCTGGCCGGCAAATCCCCGCCTGCCCTCTGGGCGGACGACGGGAATCTGCAGGCGAGGCAGGCCCGGCCAGAAACAGCGACCCGGAGGAACAGATGAGGTTGACCCGACCGATGCTCGCCGTGGCCGGCGCCGCGGCCGTACTGGCGCTGGCGGGCTGTGGATCCGGAGACAGTGACGCGGCCGCCAAGATCCCCGCCACCGCCACCGGCAGTCTGGAGAGCCTGGCGGCCAAGGTGAAGTGCAAGCCGGACATGCAGATCGACTCCGACGAGGTCCGCCAGGCCATCTGCAAGACCTCCGACGGCAAGTACGTCTTCGCCACCTTCGCCACCGACCGCGGCCAGCGCGAGTGGATCAACGACGCGAAGGACTACGGCGGCTTCTACCTCGTCGGCCGCAAGTGGGTCGCCGTCGGCGAGGACAAGGTCGTCAAGGCGCTGCAGCGCACGCTGGGCGGCGAGGAGGAGATCGGCACCAACCACAGCGAGCACGGTGGTTCTTCCCACGGCTCCTCGCACAGCGGCTGACCTTCGCGGCACTTACCGCGGCACATACGAAAAGCGGGCGGTGGGAGATTCCCACCGCCCGCTTTCCTAGTGGTGTGTCACTGGCACTTCTGACCGCTGTTGACACAGTTGGCGATCTTGTTCGCCAGGTTGTTCTTGAAGACCGCGATGAAGTCGTCGTGGTCCGTGGCCGCCTTGTGGAGCTGCTCCGGGAAGCCGTCCACCGCGTAGGCGTTCTTCACCTGGCCGTTCTGCAGGGTCGGCGGGGTGATCTTGTACACGAGGCGCATCGTCAGCTGCGGGATGGCCTTGAAGCCGTTCCCGCAGGCGCCGCTCGCCGGGTCGGCGAAGGCCACGTGCGTGCGGTGGTTGGCGCTGTCGATGTTCTGACCGTCCCAGCAGGACTGGAAGGCGAACGTGCGCACCACGTTGCTGCCCTGCGGGCAGATCGGGTACTGCGTCGTCAGCTGGACCTTGTTCTCGAAGCCGGTGCAGCTCCAGTGCGCGTTGGCGTTCGCCAGACCGTTGGTGGTGGTCTTGGCGTCACCGGTGATGATGCGCAGGAACTGCGGCATCGCGACGACCTTGCTCTGCGGGTTGCCGACGTACTTGATCTGCGCCTGGACCGGCGTCAGGATCTTGCCGACGTTGCCTTCCTTGCCGCCGCCGTCAGCGTTCTGGTCGAAGTCCTGCGTGCCGTCCTGGATACGGACGACCGGCCAGTAGTACGCCGACAGGTCGCTCTGGTTCTGGCAGGTGGTCTGGTTCGCGATCAGCGTGTTGTTGGTGGCGAACGCGTCGACCTTCGAGTTGCCGACGTAGTCGTGCAGGTGGTGCGCGCCGTTGGTCACGCCGGGCGCCACGATCACGTTGTCGGTGTTGTGGTTCTTGTTCGCGTTCACACCGCACCTGGTGGTGAACGTGCCCTTCGAGGCGTTGCCGGAGGCCTGCGGCTTGGCCTGGACGTTGGCGGCGACCTTCGTGATGTCCACGAAGTCGGCCGCAACGGGGCCGTTGCCGGCCTGACCGCCGACGTTCTGACCGGCGCCGGCGCCGGCGCTCGGGCTGGCAGAGGCCTGGCCGCCGTTGTTCTGGCCGCCCTGCTGCTGACCGCCGTTCTGCTGCTGGCCGCCGTTCTGGTTGTTCTGGCCACCGGCGTTGGTCTGGTTGGCGGCCTGCGTCGTACAGGCGGCGAGCGCGCTCAGCCCGGCCGCGTCGACCTGGCCGCCCACTCGCTGGATGTCGATCCGGATCCGGTCGAGGGTCGCGGACCGCTTCTCCTTGAGGGGGCCGACGATCGCGTTCTGCACGAAGTTGGCGTCCTGCGTCTGCGCCTGGCGCGTGGAGGCGAGCCGGGCGTAGGCCTCGGTGATCTGCTTGTCGAGGTTCGCCAGCTCCGTCGCCACGCCCTGACGGGCCTTCTCGGGCACGTTCGTCAGCTTCTGCTGGACATCCGGGCAGGCGATCGTGGCCACCTGACCGGTGGCGGCCTTGGTCTGGTTCTGCCCCGAGTTGTTCGACTCGTGCGCCGAGGCGTAGAAGTTCGCCCAGATCAGCCCGCCCCCACCGAGCGCTAGGGCCGCCGATGCGGCTATGGCCTTGGTGGCCAGCGGCGTACGGCGTTTTCGTGTGTTGCGTCCCATGGAACTCCTCTGACTTCCTTGCGGGCTTGGCGGGGCATCGAGGCGCCCGACAGGAGTGAAGCGGCTCCATCTCATACGGACGCGGTCCCAGGGGTGTTCAGCAGCCCCACAAACAAATCAGAGGATTACTCGGCCGACAGGCCTCAACAGCCGCCTGAGCAGCGGAGGTTACGGAAAATCAACAAGCGCTTACCGTCCCTGGTCCAGATACGCGAGGACGGCCAGAACGCGACGATTGTCGTCGTCCGACACCTCCAGGTCCAGTTTGGCGAAGATGTTGGAGGTGTGCTTGGCGATCGCCCGTTCTGTCACCACCAACTGAGCGGCGATCGCCGCATTGGAGCGCCCCTGCGCCATCAGCTCCATGACCTCCAGCTCACGGGGTGTCAGCCGCCCCAGCGGCCGGTCGTCGGCGGCCCGCCGGGACAGCAGCTGCTGGATCACCTGCGGGTCCATGGCCGTACCGCCCGCCGCCACCCTTCGTACGGCGTCCACGAACTGCTCCGCGTCGAACACCCGGTCCTTCAGCAGATACCCCACCCCGCCGCTGCCGTCGGCGAGCAGCTCGCGCGCGTACAGCTGCTCCACGTGCTGCGAGAGCACCAGCACGGGAAGCCCGGGTCTGTCCCGGCGGGCCTGCAGCGCGCACTGCAGCCCCTCGTCGGTGTGCGTCGGCGGCAGGCGTACGTCGACCACGGCGACGTCCGGCTCCAGCTCGGCCAGCGCCCGGGTGAGCTCGGGGCCGGACTCGACCGCCGCGGCGATCTCGAAGTCGTGGGCCTCCAGCAGCCGGACCAGGCCGTCGCGCAGCAGGAAGAGGTCTTCGGCTAGGACAACGCGCAAGGGATCTCCATGGTGACCATGGTGGGACCGCCCGCGGGGCTGCTGACGGCCAGGACGCCGTCGAATGTACCCAGTCGCCGCTCGACCCCGGCCAGGCCCGAACCGGCCCCGATCACCGCGCCGCCCCTGCCGTTGTCGGTGACGGTGACGCGCAGCATCCCGGCACCCTCTTCCACGTGGTGCAGGTCGATCCAGATGCGGTCGGCGCCGGAGTGCTTGACCGCGTTGGTGAGCACCTCGCTGATCGCGAAGTACGCGGCCGACTCGACCGGCGCGTCCGCCCGGCCCGCCAGCTCCACGTTCACCTCGGTGGGCAGCGGCATCCGCAGCGACAAGGCCCTTACCGCGTCGCCGAGTCCGCGTTCGGCCAGCACCGGCGGGTGGATGCCGCGCACCAGGTCGCGCAGCTCGGCGAGCGCGTCCACCGAGGACTGCCGGGTCTGCGCGAGCAACTGCTTGGCCTTCGCGGGGTCCTTGTCGAGGAGCATCTCGATGGTGCCCAGGTCCATGCCCATGGCCACCAGCCGCGCCTGCGCCCCGTCGTGCAGATCCCGCTCGATACGGCGCAGTTCGGCGGCGGAGGTGTCGACGGCGTCCCGCCGGGTCTCGGTCAACACCCGCACCCGCTCGGCCAGTTCGCCCTGGCTGGCGCCGAGCACGGCCTTGGTGAGCCGGAAGTGGGCGGCCAGCAGACGCGGCGCGAGGGGAAAGGCCAGAGCGAGGAGCGCGGCGGCCAGGACACCGGCGCCGAGCGCGGAGGCCTGGTCGGTGACGTGCACGAAGCCGTACCAGTACCCGCCGAACTCCGACAGCGGCCGCCACAGCCCGGCCGCGACCGCGAACCCCTCCAGCGGGTAGAAGAGCAGCACCGCCGGCAGCAGCGCGGTGATGTACCCCGCCGTCATGTCCACCTGCAGCCACCGCAGATCCCGCCAGGTCGCCGGGTCGCGCAGCATCGCGTACGTCCGCGTCCAGGGCTTGGCGTCCCCCGCTATCGGCCGGTACGCCGACGGGATCCGCACCCCGGCCCACTCGGCCGCGAGCACCCGCCGCCAGTCGGCGAACGCCCGCACCCCCGTCAACACCCACGGCGTCGTCACCAGCCCGACGCCGATCGGGACGAGCGCGATGGACACGAGGGACAACGTGAAGCCGAGCAGTGCTCCGGGAAGACTCACCAGGGCCAGCACGAACCCCCGCCCCGCCGCCAGCGCGACGGCCCGGGCCCTCGTGGAAAGAGAGCCGTTCTTCGTGTTGGTGTTCATGGCAGCAGTCTGGCCGAGCGGGCACGGGGGGTCACGGGGCTGAGCCCCCGTGCCAGAGGGTGGTGCCAGATACACCCCGGGGGCTGCAGCGCCCTTTCAGGGACGCGGAGAACTGCGCGACCAGCCCCCACCGGCCCGCAGCCAGATCACAACCCCAACACCTTCGCCTCCACCACCGGATCCAGTCCCTTGACCGTCCGGTCCGGCCGCTGCGGTGCCGTCCCGCCGATGCCCTGCAGCCATGCCCAGGTGTCGGAAACCGTCTCCTCCACAGGACGACAGACAAGCCCCGTCGCCACCGCCCGCGAGACGTCCGAGGCGTGCAGCGCGTCGTGCATGTCGCTGCCCGGCGGCACCCACACCGGCAACTGCGTCCACGGCTGGATCCCCGCGTCGAGGATCACCTCCGGCTCCGTCCAGCGCAGTTCGGCCGTCGCACCCGTGGCCCGCACACACGCCTCGAGCAACTCGCCCATCGTGGCGTGCCCTTGGGGGCCGGTCATGTTGAACGGCCCGCTCAGCTCCCGCTCCGCCGCGCCGAGAATCCACTCGGCCATGTCCCGCACGTCGATGTACTGCAGCGGAAGATCCCGCGGCCCCGGCGCCAGCACGGGCCCGCCGCGCGCGATCCGGCCCAGCCACCACGGCAGCCGTCCGACGTTCTCGTACGGGCCGAGGATCAGCCCGGCCCGTACGAGAAGGGAGCGGTCCGCGCCGAAGGCGTCGACCGCGGCGATCTCGGCGCCCCGCTTGTCGCGCGCGTAGTCGGTGTTGTCGGCGTCGGGTTCGGCGCCCTCGACCAGCTGCGCGTCCTCGGTGTGCCCGGCGGGCGGCGCCCACGCGTACACCGAGCGGCTCGACACATAGATGTACCGCCCGGCGCGGCCCCGCAGCAGCCGCGCCGACGCGTGCACCGCCCGGGGCGCCGACGACCAGGTGTCGACGACGACGTCCCAGGTGCCCTCCGCGAGGGCGGCGAGCCCGTCGGGCGCGGTGCGGTCACCCTGCAACGCCCGCACACCGGAGGGAAGTTCGTGCCGTCCTCGGTTGAAGACGGTCACGTCCCAGCCGCGCCCGAGGGCCGCCTCGACGACGGCCCGTCCCGCGAACTCCGTACCACCCAGCACCAGAAGTCTCATGCCGGTGACTCTGCCCGGTCGGCCCGCGGGACGGAACGGCAATCTGCCGTCAGCAGAGGATCGGCCGTGGGGGAGGGCTCAACGGCCGGTCGGCGGCGCGTACTTGTACCCGACCCGCCGTACCGTCTGGATGGTGTTGCGGTGCTCGGTGCCCAGCTTGCGGCGCAGCCGGGCGATGTGGACGTCGACGGTGCGGCCGTCGCCCACATGGCCGTAGCCCCACACCGTGGTGACCAGCTGGTCGCGGGTGTGCACCCGGTGCGGGTGCGCCACGAGGTGGGCGAGCAGCTCGAACTCCAGGTAGGTGAGGTCGAGTTCACGGCCGTCCACCTCGGCGGTGCGCTGCACGGAGTCGATGCGGACGAGCGGGTCGGCACCGTCGGCCAGGGTGTCGGCGCCGGTGTCGATGCGGTCGGGCACCGCCACCGGCAGGAACGGCGGCTGCTGGTCGGCCGGCACGAGCACCAGGTAGCCGATCATCGGCGGCTGGCCCGGCAGGGTGGGCAGGGTGTGCTGCGGAGCCGGCAGCCAGGTCGCACCCGGCGGCAGGAAGTCCGCGACGTCGACGACCTCGTCCCGGTCGACGGCGCGCAGTCGGTGCCGTGCGCCGGCGTTCTGGGACGGGGCGGTGGTGAGGGTGGCGGTGGAGAAAGAACGAGTGGTCGCCATGAGAGGTCAGCTCTTTCGCGCGAGAAGTTCGTCTGGGAGGACGACGGCCGCGATTCGTGGTCGGGCTCGTCGAGGGACGTACGTCGTTTCGCGCTGGCCGAAGGCCGGGGTGTACGGCGTTAGAGGGCCGGCGCGTTCATCGCGCGGCAACACACCCGGTCGAAGTCGTGGTGCTGACGGGAAGGCCAGAACGGCTCGAGGTCGTGGCGACCCGTCGCGGTGTGGTTCTGGAAGCTGGCCATGCGCCCATTGAAGCAGACACCTGCCCGCAACAGGACCCTCCTCTCACTGCTTGGACGCAACTTTGATGCGAACCCGGCGTTGCGTACATCACCCCACCAGGCGTTTGCGCCAGCTCAGGGGCGTGACCTCGATCGCCTTGTCCGGATTGCCGTCCCACATCGCGGACAGCCCCGCGGAGGCGAGCGCGGCGACGACGGAGTGTCCGACGGCGGTGGTGGTATCGGCCGACTCGTCGAACCCGCCGTAGTAGAGGGTCAGTCCGTGGCCTTCTGCCGCGCTGCGGGTGCCCTGGTGGTGGAAGAAGACGAACCGTTCCTAGAGGCTGAGCGGGAGTGAGTCCTGCTCCCAGGACCCATGCTCAGCCGAACGCCCCGAGCGGTGTTGGGCGTTCTGGTCCACCGCGTTCGCTCCGCAGCCGGGCGGCACGGATCGTGTCCGTGGTCCGGGGAGGCGGGGGCGGTTTCCCTCACGCCCCGGGGCCACCGGTACGGCCTGGACGGTCCGATGCCCGTACCCATCGCTCCGGTGGGTACGGGGCGGTGCCGTCCGTCGCCGGATCGGGTGCCCCAGGGCGCGCCTGCCGATCGCCACGGCGGCAGCGTCGTGGCGAGAGGTCTTGCGGTTGTTACCAGTGAGGGGTTTCTGCCAGTGCTGGGCGCCCCACTTGCTGGTGTAGGCGGGGTCGACGGCGACGACGGGGATGCCGAGCTCGGCCGCCATGGACACCAGCCGGGCGCGCAGCCTGGACGTGGGCAGGCCGGAGATGAGTTTGCGGAAGCGCTTCTTGCGGCCGTGCTTCTCGCGGGTTTTCTCCGCTTGGAAGTCGAGGTCTTCGACCGCGACCGCGAGGTGGTGGCGTTTCGCCCAGTGCAGCAGGCGGATCAGCGCGTGCCTGACCTGGGCGTCGCGGTGGGCGGCGGTGCCGGACAGGTCATAGCCGAACCGCAGCGGCTGGCCGACGGGGTTGCCGTGGGTGTCCAGGCGCCAGGCGGCCAAGTGGTCGGCGTTGGTGTCCACGCCGACCAGGCCGCCCGCGCGGACCGCCTCCAGCGGCACGCTCTGCACCGGCGCCATCGTCCACGACGCGGTCAGATACCAGCGGCCCCGCACGGGGTCTTCATGGATGCGGTAGGCGACGGCCCGGTTGGCGCTGACGCGGTCGCGCCACTGCTCGCCCCGGTGCGGGAAGCTCACCCGGGCGGTGAGCACGTAGCGGCCGTGCGGCGCGTTGGCCAGGCGCACCATCGGCGCCGGCAGCCTGAGGGAGACCTCGCCGTCGGGAGTGACGCGGATGGTCTCGTTGCCGAACCGCTTGCCCGCCTCGCCGTCCGCCTGCAGGAACCGCCGCCCGGCCTCCCACCGGGCACGCCATTGCTCCTGGACCAGCCCGGCGGTCTGCAGATGGTGTCGGGTGTTCAGCAGCTGTTTCCCGCCGCGGACCACGTGCACGATGCCGGCCTCCCGGTGTGCCCGGGCTTCCTGGAGCCGGTCTTCGAGCACGTGCAGGCGGCGGGACTTGGTGAACCACTCCTGCCGGCTGTGGTAGCCGCCCGGCGCCTGCTTGGTGCCCTTCTCGCCCACGGGCCGGGACAGTCGGTGCGTGATCGTCGCGATCCCGGCCTGCAGGCTGTGGATGTGGGCGAGCTGGCCGCGCCGGGCCAGCGCCCACTGATCGTGGGTGGCCTTCGTGATCGACCCGGCCCAGCGTGAGGAGGACTGCTCAGTGAGGGTGCGCTTGCGCTCGGCCCACCGTTCGCTGTCGTGCTCCAGTCCGGCCGCGCACCGCGCCCTCAGGTCACGGGAGGCGAGCGTGCTGAGGAGATCACCAACCAGCCGCAGCACCTTCTCGTCCTCGCCCGTCAGACCCTTCAGCCGGTCGCGGATCGCCACCCCGGACGGGCCGGGCACCACGAACGACGCCGCCAACTCCTGCAGTCCACCCACCCCGTCCCCCGACCTCGAAGCGCTTTCCCACACGCCCAACGACCAACGCCCGCCAAGGTCACGCATTCGACGGAAGAACACCAGTCTCCATACGGGGCTCGCAAGTTCCGTGGTCGAGACACTCACTCAGGCATGCCAGAGCACACTCGTACACAGTCAGCGGGCAACAGTTCCCAACCCTCGCGCGCCCCACTGACAACGCCCCTGGCACCACGCGAAAGGGGCGCCCACCGCGAACGGTGAACGCCCCTTCCGGGAAGCCGAGTCGGATCAGACCTGGCCGGCCTTCTCCAGCGCGGAGCAGCAGGTGTCGACGATCAGGCGCGTCACCAGGTACGGGTCCACGTTGGCGTTCGGACGGCGGTCCTCGATGTAGCCCTTGCCGTCCACCTCGACCTGCCACGGGATACGGACCGAGGCGCCACGGTTGGAGACACCGTAGGAGTACTCGTTCCACGGGGCGGTCTCGTGCAGACCGGTCAGACGGTCGTCGATGCCGGCGCCGTAGTTCTTGACGTGGTCGAGCGGCTTGGAGCCCTCACCGAGCGACTCGCACGCGGTGATGATCGCGTCGTAGCCCTCGCGCATCGCCTTGGTGGAGAAGTTGGTGTGCGCACCGGCGCCGTTCCAGTCGCCCTTGACCGGCTTCGGGTCCAGGGTGGCGGAGATGCCGAAGTCCTCGGCGGTGCGGTAGAGCAGCCAGCGGGCCACCCACAGCTGGTCCGCGACCTCGAGCGGGGCCAGCGGGCCGACCTGGAACTCCCACTGGCCGGGCATGACCTCGGCGTTGATGCCGGAGATGCCCAGACCCGCCTTGAGGCAGTTGTCCAGGTGCGCCTCGACGACGTCACGGCCGAAGATCTCGTCCGCGCCGACGCCGCAGTAGTAGCCGCCCTGCGGGGCCGGGAAGCCGCCCTTGGGGAAGCCCAGCGGGTAGCCGTCCTTGAAGAACGTGTACTCCTGCTCGATGCCGAAGATCGGCTCCTGCGCGGCGAACTTCTCGGCGACCTCGGTCAGTGCGGCACGGGTGTTGGACTCGTGCGGCGTGTAGTCGATGTTCAGGACCTCGGTCATGACGAGGATGTCGTTGCCGCCGCGGATCGGGTCCGGGAAGACCGCAACCGGCTTGAGGACACGGTCGGAGGAGTGGCCCTCGGCCTGGTTCGTGGAGGAGCCGTCGAAGCCCCAGATCGGCAGCGCGTCCAGACCGGCGGGCTCGCCCGCGATGATCTTCGTCTTGGAACGGAGCTTGGCCGTCGGCTGGGTGCCGTCGATCCAGATGTACTCAGCCTTGAAGGTCACGAGCCACTTCCTTCGGGGGTGTGTCTGATCGCACTTGCGGGTGCTGCGGCGCTGCGGCACTGGGGCGCCGCTCTTGTTGCTCGCGAGCCTGTCAACAGGCGATTTCCCGTCGATTGCTCAAATGTGAACCCCGTGTTACCTGGCGTTGGTGTGGCGCGATTCACGCTGTGAGGGCGGGCAGGGGACAGCAAGTCGACAGGGAGACACCCGCGGATGGCCGTTCGCAGGCGCAGACGGGACGGGCGTACGACGGCTCGTATGCGATGGGAATGAGCGAGCCGTGCTCCGGCGCTGGCCGCTCACCCCTCCTCGGCGGCCGCCTCCCGCACTCCCTCCAGGAACCCCTTGATCGCGGCCAGTTCGCGCTCGTCGTACCCCCGCAGCAGCTCCACGGAGCGCCCGATCAACGGCCCGAAAAAGGCCCACCCGAGCTCGACCGCCTTCTCGTCCACCTCGATCACGACCCGCCGCCGGTCCGCCTCCCCGCGCACCCGCCGCACATGCCCGGCCCGCTCCAGCCGGTCCACCAGCGCCGTGGTCCCGGCCGAGTTCAGCCCGAGCACCGCCCCGAGCCGCCCGGCCGTCATCTCCTCGCCCGCGCGCGAGGCGTCCATGAGGGCGATCAGAGCGCGTACGTCGGTGGGGTGCATGCCGTTGCGGTTCGCGAACCGGGCGCTGTGCAGGCCGAGTTCGACGGTCACCGCACGGAGCAGGTGCACGACCTCCATCTCGGGCCCCTGGGGGCTGCGCACATCGGCCTCCGCCTATTATCTCGCTCAACAAGTATCTCGCTCAGCGAGATAATAGAGGAGGTTCCGGTGAGTGCGCGTAGCTCCTACGACATGGACGGCTTCCTGGCCGCGTACGACAAGGTCATGGCCAGGTGGCCCGCCGAGCGCGAGGCCGTGACCGTGCCGACGCCCTTCGGCGCGACGCACGTCAACGCCTGCGGTCCGCTCCACGGCCCCCCGGTCGTCCTCCTGCCCGGCGGCGGAGGAGCCACCTCCGCGTCCTGGTACGCCCAAGCGGCCGAACTCGCCCGAACCCACCGCGTCTTCGCCGTCGACCTGATCGGCGCCCCGGGCCGCAGTACCGAGGCCGGCGACCGTCACCCCCGTACGGTCGCCGACCTGGTGGTCTGGCTGGACGCGGTCCTCGACGACCTCGGCCTTGCGGAGACGGACCTGGGCGGGCACTCGTACGGCGCCTGGATCGCCCTGCACCACGCGCTGCGGGCACGCGCGCGCGTACGCCGTCTTTTCCTGCTGGACCCCACCCAGTGCTTCGCCGGCTACCGGCCGGCGTATCTCCTGCACGCCCTGCCGATGCTGCTGCGGCCCGCGCCGCACCGCGTCCGTGCCTTCCTGGAGTGGGAGAGCGGGGGAGCCCCCCTCGACCCCGACTGGCTCCGCCTGCAGGAGGCGGCCGCCGGCTTCCCCTCCGTGTCGAAGCCGGTGACCGGTCCGCGCCCGGCGCCGGACGCACTGCGCGGGCTGAACATGCCGGTCCTGCTGCTCCTGGCCGGGAACAGCAGGACACATGACACGTACGAGGTGGCGGCACGAGCGGGTGCGCTGCTGCCGCGCACGGAGGTGGACGTGGTCCCCGACGTCTCACACCACGCGCTGCCGCAGGCCGCACCCCCCGAACTGGCCCGCCGCCTCACGGAGTTCCTGAGTCCTTGAGTCTCACCCCACCTTCTCGATCAGCGCACGGCGGATGAGGAACTTGCCGGGCTCCCGGACCTGTTCGAAGGCCGCGTTGTTGAGCAGGGCGCAGCTGCCGGAGACCGAAGTCACCTTCACCGTCGTGGACTTGTTGTTGTCCAGGTTGGTGACCTTCAGCGTCGTCCCCACCGGGAACTGGTTGCTGGAGGCGGCAGGTGCGCCGCCCTCGCCGGAGAGTGTGACGGTGGAGCCGTTGCACACCTGCTGCCCCGAGGCGGCAGCGCCACCGGCGTTCCCGTTCGCGTTTCCCGCCGCGCCTCCGGCCGAGGCCGTCTGCGAGGGCTGCGCGGACTGCTGCGCACCGCCCGCCTGCTGTCCGGCCCCGTTCTGCGCCGGCTGCGTCGCCTGGGAGTCCTGAGCCGACTCCCCAACGGCGCAACCGGACGCCTTCTGCTGGACCTTGATCTGGGCGATGACGGCCTCGCGGTTGGCGATCCGGGCCGCGGACTGGGCGTCCGGATTCGCCTTCTGCCCGTCGATGAACTTCTGGTTGTTGCCGAGGGCGGTGGCGAGCCCCTGGCACACGTTCGAGTCCGCGGCGGACAGGGTCTTGGGCCCCGGACTCTGCGCGGCGTTCGAGGTGCTCGCCATGACGAAGGCCCCGCCTCCCGCCACCGCCGCCGCGCTCACCAGCAGCGCGATCTTCTTCTTCGTACCGAGACTTCTCCTACGCGACATGCGCGCCTCCTGAGAGGTAGGGGAGCGTACGCCGCTATGTACGAGATACCGAACGAGGTTACTCAGCGGTTGCAGAAGTCGCTGAAGTAACGTACGTCACACGGGTGTTAACGGGAGAGGGCATCCCGCACGGCCTCCTCCGACCGTCCGACCACCGCCGTGCCGTCGTCCGCCGTGATGATCGGGCGCTGGATCAGCTTGGGGTGTTCGGACAGCGCCTTGATCCACCGGTCGCGCGAACTCTCGTCCCGTGCCCACTCCTTGAGGCCGAGCTCCTTCGCCGCCGCCTCCTGGGTGCGCGTGATGTCCCACGGCTCGAGACCGAGACGGTCGAGTACGGCCCTGATCTCGTCCTCGGTCGGCACGTCCTCCAGGTAGCGGCGGACGGTGTAGTCGGCGCCCTCGGCGTCGAGCAGGCTGATGGCGCTGCGGCACTTCGAGCAGGCGGGGTTGATCCAGATCTCCATGGGGCCCACGGTACCCCTGGGAGTCCCCGAAGGGCCTTGTGGCCAGGGGCGATTGTCAGTGCCGGGCAGTACACTAGAAGAAGTGTTCGAGGGTGTTGGGGGGTTGCCGAAGCCCCCGTTCCAACGCCCTCACCGCGACAGGAGGATGCCTGTGCCCGCTGCCGCACTGAAGCCGAAGCCGACCCAGTCCACCGCCAAGCACCCCGTCCTGCTCGACCTGCCGTACGACCCCGTGGAGAAGCGTCCGCTGCCGCCGGGCCGGCCGCGCGAGTGGTATGTCAGCCACAACCGCCGCCTCAAGGCGATGCGGCTCGCCATCGCGCTGCTCGACTCGGGGGTGTACATGCCGAACCAGGCCCGCAACGAGACGATACGGACCACGGCCGAAGTGATCGGCGTACACCCGCCGTCGGACACGACGTGCCACATGGTGCGGGCGCTGATGCGGTACACGCGGTGAGCGTGGCGCCGGGTACCCCCTGCGTGTGGGGTACCCGGCGCGCTCCAACTGCTAGGGCTCTTCTGATGGATCTCCGCGGCGTCGCGACGCCCGGCACGCCCTCTCGCCGCACCGGTCAAAAGCCCTAGTAGCTCCGCTACGAGGG